>JAFGFC010000064.1 GCA_016931325.1 Spirochaetota bacterium
GTGACATTGGTGGCCATGGCTATATTAGTACTCCCCGTATGCGAGAGCAGAATCGTTCCTGTATAATCGGTTGTGTAATTGTTCCATCTATCCTTTATCCTGACGGTAAGGTTAAAAGGCAGACCGATAGCCGCGTTCGTCGCGTGATCAATAGTGAAGACATATTCCATTCCCTGGATGACAAAAATATTGCTGGACGTCCCTGAAGCATTACTGTACCATGCCGTAACTCTATGGGCTGTTCCGGATACCTTTGAAGTTGTCATAATGGTGATGGCCAGGCCGGCAAGGTCTGAATTCACCGGGTTCTGAGCAAAGATCCCATTCGTTATATCTGAGAAATTGACAGGAACAGGAACGCTGAAATTCACATTGTTTCCAAACTGATCAATGGATTGTGCATAGATGGTAACCCAGTTTGAATCAGCGGTAATATTGGTCTTATCGAACGAAAACCGGAAATTGGTTACATTCCCATGGTCTACAATAAGAAGCGCAGACGTGGCAAACGTCATATTGGCTTCTGCCACCATCCTGAATTCATCACTTAAAGTGGTTGATGTGCTGAAAAGGGCGGAACTATAACCGTTTGTCGTGAAATTAGTAGCCACCAGATCCTGATTATACCCCTTGTTGGAAGATGGTCCATTATTGATATTACTGATATAACTCCAGTGTACCTCATGGGGTAATACAAGGTTGCCGTATTTATCCCGGAGTTCGATTTTCCCGGTGATAGAGGCCAGATCAGCGCTGATATTTGTTGTATTGACAGGAGAAATAAAATTAATTTTCTGACAGGCTCCCGGCAGTGAATGAACAATAAAAGTATTGGTGCTGATATTGGAATTCCAGGCTCTGAGTGTGTGGGCTGTTGGATTTGTCCAGACTGAAAAGCTGTTGGTAGCGATACCGTTCAAGTCGGTCCAGTTCGTCGCGCTGAAAAACTGGCCATTGCTGTTTATGGAAAAAAAGATATTATAAGCGGAATAATCAGTGCCCGGTGTATCAACACGATTGCTGTAAGCATCGTAAAGTCTTACCTCAGCCAGGGCGGATAATGTGTCAACTGAGATATTGGTAGTGGATATGCCATTTGTATAGACATTAAACCCGAGTATTTTAGGAGCGCCATGGTCCACAATGATCCTGGGGGACAGATTGGAAAACCCGGACAATACGGAAGTGACAATAATGCGAAAATCATCTGACATAATAGTCGAGGCGGTAAAAAATACTTCTGTCTCACCAAGGCCGTTCGTGATGGTCGTCAGGTTAGTTGAAAGGCCTCCGGCGATTCCTGAATTAGGTACCCCCACATCAATAAAATTCCAGCTGATCTGATTATTATTGGTCACCATATTCCAGAATTGATCATAAACCTTTACTTTCACATTAATGGTATTATTATCAGCCGGTATATTCGTATCCCCTGTGATTTCAGGGAAAGAAAAGATAGCCGGCTGTCCCGGATTCACAATGATCCGGCCTGTTGAAACGGGCGAATCAGGTGGCAGCCAGGGAAAGTTCGTCTGGTCAACTTCAATAATATGATAATCATAGGCATTAGTAGATATAACAAGAGTTGCCACAGAAATGCCGTTAATGGTCAAATTTGTATATTTTTCCGAACCTGTATTTGCGAAATATCCCGGAACACCTGAATTGGATTTAACATTCCAGGTTATCCCTAAGCCACTCAGTGTGGTAAAATTATTATTGGAATCAGCGGTATGGACCTGAAGCGGTACTCTGATAGCATCAGCGCTGGCATAATAGTCATTGGTCCCCGGTATTTCCATGATCAGTTTCACGGTTGTTCCGGGTCCAATGATGATATTATACGAATCACCTATTATAGAGCCACCGTCGGAGGAGGCTCTGACCACATGGATATTTCCGGCCCTTACCGATGTCTTGTATCGGTTTGTGGCTATACCCCATGGGGTTGTGGTATTGGTACCGGATGATTCCCAGCCCCCGCCATCCAGATCATCAAATTCCCCGTTATTCGTGCTGATATCAGTAAAGGTGACCCTATGGCCTGATTCTTCTACCGTATTATCATATTCATCGACCAGCTGAGCCTGAACAATATTTTGATCAAAATAATCAGAATCAATATTGGTTATAACGGTTTGATTGGTACGGACCAGGACAAGATAATGATGGGCTGTTCCGTTAGTTACCATGACACGATATTGACAGGTTCTTTTCGTGATATTAGAGTCTCCCCGGGTATGGGCATAAAGGATATAATCATCTTTTTCCTTTTCACTGAGATTTAAAAGAGCCGTGATTTGACCGACCGATGTATAGCGAATAGCCTGAAAACTGCCCGGCACAAACTGGGCGCCGGACCCTGTATTTACAGGCAGAGGGTCGATCCATCTCAAGGTAATGGCTGTATTATTGGATACAAGGTTACCGTATTTATCTCTTATAGTCAGTTGATAATTGAATTCATGGATATCTGCGCTGATCTGAGTGTTAGCAATAATATTGTTGAACGTGATCATCTCAGGATAACCGGGAATAATTGTGATCCTGCCAGTTATATCATTGGTAAGAGACGCGCAGTCGATCTTTACGCAATGGTAATCGCCTGCAACAGTAGAAATAGTGAGATTGGCCAGGGCCCGGCCGTCAGCTCCTGAAAGATTGGTGTATTTCGTTAATCCATTATCCAGGCTGCCTGTTACACCGGAATTACTGATAATATCCCACTGAATCTGATACCCACCAGCATTAACAGGATTATAGAACCTGTCACAAACCTGCGCTGATATCTGTAAGGAGCCGGCTGACGATCGGATATTTGTATTATTCAAAGGATAGATCCTCAAATAGGTGGGAGTAGCAGGGAGCACGGTCATGAGACCGGATTGCGTGCTTGCTGTTCCGGCGGAAACAGTAACGCGATGAGTATTGCTGGCTACAGTGGATGTATAAAAGATATTGGTCACTATGCCATTTATTGTACTTGTTACAGCTCCTTTGCTGTAACTGTAACCCGGATCACCTGTCTGGCCCCAGTTGACTGTTGTGCCATTCATGACAGGATTGCCGTATTGGTCACGGATATCAGCGATAAATTCAATATAGTTGGTAGCGGCTGAGATATTGGTGCTTGAAAAGATGGGTGTAAGCGTGATCTTATTCGGGGGTCCTGAAATGACTCTAATATCACCTGAAACATTAGTGCTGATAGCCGCATTCCATACGGTTACTCTATTGGTAGCTCCCACATTGGTTGACGCTGTTAAAACAGTACTGACCATACCATTAGTGGATATATCTGTTAAAGGATTGAGGAATCCATTGGTATTCTCGCTAAAATTTACTGTAATACCGTTTGTTAATACCTGATTATTATACTGGTCTACAAGTCTGGCGTTGATCGATACCTGAGCTCCTGAGGATACATTGGTTGAGCTGGCCGGGTAAATGATAAAATTTACAGGAGAGCCGGGAATGGTGGTGATATCAGCTGATTGTCCATTAATATTACCGGGTGAAGAGACATTGACCTGATAGCTGGTGTTCGCGTTGGTGGATGTATAAAGTATTTGATTGAATTGTCCGTTACCATCTGTTACGCCATTAGTAATAGAAGCGCCATTCTGGAACAGACCATTATTATTGACAATCGCCTGAACGCTGTAAGATTGAGATATGGGGTTATTATAATAATCAACCAGCTGTATATTGACAGGGATCTGTCCGATATCCACATTCACATTGGTGGGATTAGCAGGATAGACCTGATAATGATGAGCAAAGGAATTGTTGGCTGTCTGAGTGAATGTGGCCTGTCCGGCTGTTGTATTCGAAGCCATAATAATATAGGTTGTGGCTTTTGTGCCAAGGGTAAGAAACGTCTCACTCAGGCCGTTCTGAGATGTTAAGCCATTAGTGATCGAAAAGGCTCCATTATAGGAATTGTTCTGAAATTTAAAAATAACAGATGCATTGGCAACCGGATTATTGCTGTTATCAGTAACCCTTACCTGAAGAGGAATATTCAACTGTTGTCCGACAATTCCCGTCTGATTATTTCCCGAATAAACGGTTATATTGCTGGCCGTACCGGCCACTGTTAAGATATTGGTCATAACAGAAGGCAGATAGGAGTGGGAGGCCATGAATGCATGTATGACATTGTCCAGATCAAGTGTATTGAGAATGGTCCAGGCCATTCCATTGGAATCAGATGTTAGATTATCCGGCAGCACATTGCCATGGTCTGTCTGGAAAAATATATCTTCGTTTCTCACCCCATTATTAAAATTATCCGACACCTTTACGCCTATACTGACAGGGCTTCCCGGAAGGGTGGGGTTGGTTTTCACCGATACGATACGCAATTGAACCGGGACAGAAGCCTCTCCTCTGATAAATAAAAAATTGGTATTCAGAGAGGCGTTGGTCAAATGATAAACTTTTATTGTATGGATAATACCATCAGATATTTCCGTCCTGAACCCGCCCTGAGCCAGACCATCCACACCCGTGGAATTGGTGATTTTCACATTATTATTTCCCGTGAACAGACCACGGTCTGATTCATAGACAATATCCTCGCCATAACAGGGGTGACCATTGATATCTACTACATACGTGATAACATTAACCACACTGTTTGGCAGAACAGAAGTATTGGTAGGAAAGCTGTTCATCAGGGATAAGGCTCCGGAACCCCTTTTTGTGGTTATCTTTGATATATTGCTTATATTACTTGAAATACTTGTGGCTGTCACAATATGGACCTGATTATCCAGATTATCCGTTGTTAAGATAACCTGGGCCGCACCATCTGATCCTGTTAGATTGGTTATGATCTGTGAAATTCCCTGTAAAAGGCCATGATCAGTTGTAAATCGTATAGCCTCATTGTTTTTCGGGTGTCCGTTCATATCAAAAAGTCTGACACTTATGATCCTGTTACTCCCGGATACGACACTATCATTAGTAGGATCGATCCAGAGATCTGAAATCCAGGAAGAGAGAGTATAATTGGTGGCATAAACAGGCGATAAACTGGCAATATCAGCTGAAATCACTGATTCTATTCCATCAAGATCAGGTGAGGTATAGATGACCTGACAGGAACCGTCTACCAGTGTATTAACAGAATTCGTATTAAAAGAGCCATACATCGCGGCAAATGAGACAGCCTCATTGGCCACAGGATGATTATTTCTGTCATACAGTGTGACAATGAAAATTTGATTGGAAGCAGGGGAATTGGTCGACCTGACGGGTCCAATAAAATAATGATCCGGCAATTCAGAATTAGACGTGATATAAGCGTAATTGGTATTAAAATTGGAATGAATGATCTTGATCGTGTGGACTGTGTCATCAAGATTGGCGGCTGTTAAAATAAAACTGGCCCGTCCATACTGATCAGAAATAACATTGGACACATTCAATGTTCCGAAATTTACTTCAAGATGAAAAACCTCTCCCGCGCAGGGATATGAATATCCATTTGTATTATTGTTAACCTGTATACTGATCCGCTGATTGCTGGTGGGACGGATGGTCGTGTAGGTCGGGCTGATACTGAGATTATTGGGTGAACCCGATTCATTGGTAATATAGAGCATATTGGTTTTAAAGGTCAAAGCGCCGTCACGGTTGGTATAAACAGCATAGATGGTTGCCACAGAATCATCTTTCATGGCTGAAATAAAATAATAAGGCAGAGTAGGATAGAATCTTCCATCAGTTTCTGTTTGCCTGTACGGAACAGTCAAAGAGCCATTGCTGGAATTAACATAGAAATTAATGATCTGATTATCCCATGGATCCCCGTTTTCATCTGTAAGGGGATCGATAAGGATCCTTGTCCTGGCCCCGGGCTTTATAAATGTGGTAATGCTTGAAGAAAAGGAAAAATTCAGGTTTGATCCTGTACTTTTTGTTGTAAACCAGGTCTCATCGGAATTAGCATTGGTATGCTCCACCCTTATTCTTGTCCTGAGGTTATCCCGGAACAGCTCTGTGTTGGGACAGATATAGGTATACATAGCTGTGCCGTCCGCTCCTGTATTGGTGTAATAAAGAGGTGTACCCTGTCCCATGGTTCCCACCAGGGAAAACCAGATAGGCTCAAAAGGGACCGGCCCGTTGGTCCAGTCATAGACTGTAGCCATGAATGTGACCGGATCTCCCGGGTGTACGGTCCTGCCTGTAATATTCTGTATGGTCATACCTGCGGCTCCTCCAAAGGTGACAGCCATGGCATTAGTCCTCAGGTTTGTATAATTCACAAGCATGATATCAATGTGGTGATATTCCGGCGGTATATTTGTCAAGGTATAAAGACGAAACTGGACAGTTCCATAGTAGGCTACCGTGGTCATATCGGTTACCGAAGGGCCTGTGTTAGAATAAAAATTCCCCTGGTCGGTTGTCAATCTTACTCTCACTCCGGCTACAGGATCATCGATAATATTATATACCGTTACGGTGTGTTGAGAGTAATTTCCTCTCCCCACGTTATTACTTTGGGGCCAGACATTGATACGATAGGGCGGTCTGGCAATATTAGTTACTTTAACCACTTGTTCCAGAGTCCCGCCTCTTTCTACAGCCACATATTGCATGAGCCCGTCTGCAGGTTCTGAGTAGAATTGAACCACAGCATTTCCATTAATGTCAGTGGGAATGGTCATATCCCAGATCCATGGCATATTCAAAAATCCTCCTCCGGAGGAGCTGCCATAAGGGGTGCCGCTTTCATTGGAGGCAATATAAAAGCGAATATCAACACCTGATATATTGGTAACGGTTGCGCGAATATCACGCATAGAAGCAGGGGAATTGGTAACTGTACCTGAAGGCACTACAATAAGAGAGGATAAAGAAAAAACAAGGCAGGTCACAGAACTGATATTGGCATGTTCGGCTATCACAGGATGAAAACGGCCTTCCTGCCAGGTAAGCCTTATATCAAAGTTGATCTCTCCGTTCTCATCAGAAACACCGGTTATGGCTACATTGGTCTCATCTGCATCCATTAAAATGCCGTAAACACAGCTTAACATAATAGACTCGCCGTTAACCGGTCGGTTGCTGATATCGGTCACGAACAGACTCAGGTTTTGAAAACTTCCCGGTGTATTAGTTGACAGAACAGGAGTGAAATACATATAAGTGGCTAATCCACCATCAGTGGTAATATAAGAATAAAAATTGGTTCCAATGGCTGTCACAGTGACCGTATGTAATTCATTATCCAGGGTGGATGTGGTTAAATTGGCCAGCGCCATTCCATTACTCTTCGTCTGGTTGGAGATCGTCGTTATACCGGGAGTTCCAAAATATCCTTTATCTGTAGTAAATCTGACCCACTCTCCGGCCACAGGCAGATTACTGGCATCCGTTACATAAGCCTCAACCTGAGCGACAGCATGGATATCCACTGTCGTTGTATCAGGTATCACATTCAGTCCTGCGGCCGGTCCTGATTCATTGGTAATGAAAAAATTATTTGTTCCCAGTACAGGGATCCTTACTTCAAAGCTATGCACGATATTATCCAAAAGCGCTGTTCGGATCACAGTCCAGGCCTTTCCATAGGAATCTGTATTACGATTGGTAGGATTAAGAATACCTCCCTTATCAATAAAGAACTGGACATTAACATTAGCCACAGGCGCATTACTGGCATCGGTTATTGTAACATCGCACAGGACTGAACCATGTGGCAATACTTTTGATTTTGAAAGTATAATATTTTTATTAACAGGAACGCCGGCCTGGGAGGTAATATAGGACGTCACAGAAGAGGTATTCATATTACTTGCGATCACTCTGTGGATGATATTATCCTGCGCAAGGGCTGTTAATTCCACAGAGGTATAGCCAAAATTATCAGTCGTATCATTATTTTTATTTAAATTTCCATTGTCACTATTAAAATTGATGATGGCGTTACCCACGGGATAACCCTGGCTGTTAAGGGCCGTAAGCGTCAGTGTGATCTTCTTTCCGGGATCTATATTTGTGGCCATTGGCCTTAATTCCAGATAAGCAGGCAATCCCGAATCAGTTATTATATAAGATATGTCATTCGTGGAAGGCGCAAGAATAGTGGCAGTTATGGTGTGGGTTTTATTATCCTCGTTCGTAACCGCTGATAAGGTTGTTATAGCCCTGCCATTGGCCCCTGTATAATTGGAAAGCGGTGTTACAGATCCAAAGTCTGTATTAAAATAAACAAGAACATCTTTTACCGCGCGATTATTGGCATCCCTTATAATGGCTGTCAGGTTCTGGTTTCCACCTGTGGGAACGAGAGCCGAATTAGGCGTTAGATTCAAAGTAGCCGGCGGACCGGCCAGGGCTGTATAAATACATACCTGAGACAACCCGTCCACTTTTACTGTTACATGATAGGTCTGCTGATCGTAATTGCTCATTATCAGGATAGATGAGGTTTGTCCGTTGAAATCTGTAAAATTGCTTTTGGGACTGATATTTCCAAAAGGATTATCATTGGAAAAGTGTATGGCCCGGCTGCTTATTATATTAGAAGCAGAATCTTTTACCGCAACATTAAGAATAATATTAGTTTTAGGCAGGGTCGTTGTGTTCAGAGGAGTAACCAGCAGCTGGTCAGGAGGGCCGGGCACAACGATCAATCTTACAGTATCATAGACCGTCTCATTGGGATCTTTGAAATTCCCGGCCTTGATAATATAATCGTCGCCTTTTTTTGTTGAAAGAGAAAAAGAATTTGTAATAACGCCATTGATCGTATAATTGGATGTTTCAGAAGATCCGGCAAAAGCTGAGGCTATCCCCTGATTGGCCGGACTCTGATCAATAAAAGACCAGTAGATCAATGTGCCATCAGCCACTTTGTTCCCGAAATCATCTGTTACATCCGCTGATAGAAAGCGGCAATTGGTGGAAGCCGGCACATTGGTCAGCGTTACAGCAAAGTTGATATTACTGACAGGTCCGGGATTGATAGTAACAGGAAAATTTGTAACCCCGGATGCGACAGGCCATCCGTCATCATCCAGTATGGATATGACCGGGTCTGGATCATCGGCTTCAGTGTCTTTGTAATAAACCGTCATGATGGAAGAAGAAAATATAATATTGGTGATCTCTGTTCCGGTCAGACAAGCAGGATCGGGATAAAAATAGCCGGATGGATTTGAGGACAAAAATTTTACTCGGGTGGAGCCCGTGATCACATTACTGTACGTATCCCAGGCCCTGAATCTTACGGGTATGCCGATCCCGGCTGTGCCTGTTAGAAAGGAATTTGTTATACTGATAGAAGCGGCTGCCCAATGAGAAAGACTGATCATCTGATTTGTAATAGATGTATATCCTGTGCAACTTAGAGAGATCAAGGGATCCGGATCAGAATCCGTGTCCACATAATATACATGAAGGGTACCGCTTGTAAAATTTTTCATTGTTACAGGGTTAACCATATTGGTGGCGTCAGACAGATTGGAATAAAAGTCGGCTGTTGAAAGATGAGATGTGGTAAACCCGATTGCATTCGATTCCATGGTCTTCCAATTATTAAATACATCACGAGCCTGGACCTTTATTAAAACAGGTGCACCGGCTGTTCCGGATAAGGGAAGATTGACAATGGTCATATGATGGGGGAAGGAGGCATTTAAGATAATATTGTTTGTTGTGGGTCTAAGAAGGGGAGAGACGCCATCCGTATCTGTTGCTGTGATCAGAGGATCAGGGTCATTGGCTTCTGTATCCACAAAATACAGGGTTAATTCTCCATTGATAAGGTTGATCTCCGAAGTGATCTCATTGGTCCCGTTAGTGGCGTCAGAATAAGTTGGATAGAACCGGCCAAGGGGCGAATTGATCTTTCCAAACGTGATCCCTGTGGCATATTGAGACGCCAGCTGCCCCAGGTCATCCTGGGCCTGAATGACAATTTTAACAGGTGAACCGGCATTGCCAATGAGAGTATTGGTTACCACCAGATGTGTGGCTTCAATAGCCCATAAGGTCTGGCCAAATAAAAAAAGCGCACTAAAAAGAAATAGATTTCTTCTATTCATAATCCTGACTATCAGCGATTGATCTTGTAATCAACAGACATCACTCTGGTCGATTCATTCCCGGCCATATCGGAAATGGTGATCTGAAGGGTATATATTCCTCCCCGTATATTATCACCTGCTTCTGTCTTTCCGTTCCAGGGAATAGAACGGGGGATAATTCGTTCTTCAAAAAGTGTTATGACCGGATTTGATTCCTTTATTTCCGTTCCCTGATAGATATTGATCCTGTAGTACTGTAATATTTTTTCTTTCGTTCCCAGATCAATAATAAGATCACCCCAATTATTATCAGATTTCAGAAAGATCTCTGTTTTATTTAATCTCGGATTAAGATCAGGAGGATCAGAGTCGATCTCGAATTGTTTTAAAGGCGAACGGGTCTGGTTTCCGTGTATATCTGTTACACGTATAAAATAATTGTATATACCATCACGGGCCAATACCCCGTTACTATCTTTTCCATCCCACAGGATCTCATCAGGCGGAGCATCAACATCCTTATAAGATCGCGCAATATCGGATTCACTCCATATAGAGGAAAAGATGATAACCATCCATTCATCGATAATACTCTCGTCCCTGACCTGAATCTGTATACGATAGGGATTCCCGGTCCTGGTCGAATAGTATGGATCAGAAATGGTTCTGACAAAGGGTTTGGTCTTATCCAGTTCCTCCCCCCAGGCCATATTGAAGGTAATACGATGGGTGTTCCCGATCTGGTCATCCGGAAGAAAAGCGTAATCCAGCTTGTAAAATTTATACTGCAATCCGCCGCCCAGTGTTAATCCACCAACGTCTGTCCCGATCTGATATCCGGTTCTAAGAAACAAGATATCCAGAATTCCTATCTCAAGACCTGAATTAATTCCCAACCCCGTATCCCTTGATTTTTCTATATCCAGAAGAAAAAGTATATCTTCACTTTTTGAGTTGATTAACTTTCTGTTAAAAAGAAAGAGAAATAGATCATCAATAAAAAATCTATAGGAAAATCCAAAAGCCGTCCGCCAGGGCAGGGGATCGGAGTCTTCTTTTACTTCACTGGAAATTCCTATATTATTAAAAGCAAGCCCGATACCAAGATTTTTTATCAACCTGTAATAAAAGCCCAGATTTAAACCCAGGCTGATCCTTGAAGCACTATAGAACGACTCATTTATAAAAGCCAGGGATGCCCCCATCCGTATCTTTTTCAAGAAAGGCATACGCTGTCCTAGACCGGCCTGGATGCTGAAATCAGTATTGGAAAAGGTTTTGAGAGGCCGGTGATCAACTGTTGTGTAGGGGATATCGGGCAGTGTAAAAAAGCTCAATCCTATACCGAGAGTGCCGATCTTTAACGGATAAGCCAGTCCCAGCCGGCCTGAATGAGATTCCCCGAAATATCGCAGATAACTGGCTGTTAATTCCTTATTGCGGATAAAGATCAGGGAAGCGGGATTTAAAAAGAACGAATCCACATCACCGATCAACCCTGTCCCTGTATTGCCAAGGGCCGTCATTCTGGCGTCATGCTGAATTTTCAAAAATTCTGCTGCACAAGTACCGGAATACTCAGAGGAGGTAGCTCTGGTAATGCTCATCAGGACGAGTAAAAAACCGATCAAGATTTTAAACATATCAATTCCCTTTACATATTATACTTCACTTTCCAGAATTATCAACTTCCCAGCTTTATTAGCTTCGACATCATTTCAATGAGTAATAATTTATTTTACCCCCATAGAAATGTCTTTTTTGCCCTTTCTTCTAATTATACTGTCCTATTATATAGAAAGATTGATTTTTATTCCGTTTATGCTATATTATTTGATGTAACTTGTTATGGCTGAAATATGAGGAACTTTTTATCTCAAATAATCTTTTTTATATTGATACTGAATAATCTGTCTCTGGCTGAAAATTATTATGTCAGGACAAACGGTTCCAACATTCTTAACGGCACGAGCTGGGGCCAGGCCTGGAAGACTATAGGGTATGCGGCTTCCAACGCAGGACCGGGAGATGTGGTTACAGTATCAAATGGTATATATAATGAACAGGTCTCTGTAAAGAGTAATGGCTTACCGGATAATTACATTATATTTCGCTCCCTGCAGCGAAACGGATCCATTATAAATGCTCAATCCAGGGACTATGGCTTTTATCTTGATGGGATCAGTTATTCTAAGATTGAAGGTTTTAAAATAAAAAAAGCCATGAATGCCGGTATTTTCCTCACCAATGTTTCAGAAACCAACCTGATTGTTAAAAATGCAGTCTGTTCAAATAACAGCGGTATAAAGATCAGTGGTGCCTGGGCCAGTAATAACTATATTATGACAAATTGCATCTGGTCAAATCAGTTCTATGGTATATATATCTTTCAGGCAGACTATAATAAGATCATTAGCAATCAGATCGTAATGAACAGGTACGGAGGCATCATGACCGACGGAACCGGGAATCCTTCCAGGCACATGTATATCATCAATAATCTGATTTATTCAAATATTAGTACTGGTATCAGTTTTGACTGGTCAGATTATCATTATATCTATGGAAATCGAATTCAAAGACATAGTGAGGGTATTTTCTTTAATAATACCAGTACAGTCACTATTGATTCAAACTGGATAAAACACAATAATTATGGGTTCCATTTTAACAGTGGCGGTGCGTCTACTACCATATCAAGGAATATCATCTGCTCTAATGCTCTTTTTGGGATTAATTACACCTGGCCTGCATCAGGTTCAGGGTTTACGACCATTTCTCAGAATCTCATATTCAGCAATACGACAGGTATCAATACAGGAATTCGTGTCAATGATTGCTATATAAAATATAATAAAATATACAGGAATAAATACGGTCTGCAAGTTAGCGGTAGTGTTATTTTAGGGGATGGTGAGGATTATTATATTACAGGCAATGAGATATGCTCAAATTCTGTTTATGGTATCAGAATAGGAGAATATATAACCAATGTCTATATTAAAAGTAATCTGATCCATGGTACCAATCAGGGCTATGGTATTTATTTAAAGTCTTTTGATGATGTTTCGATCCGGGAGAACAGGATTTATAATAATAAGCAATATGGTATTTACGCATTTCAATCACCGGGCAGCATGATGAACAGGAATTTGATCTATAATAACCTGTCCACAGGAATAAAATTAACGAATTTAGCCACTGATATCAGAATATTTAATAATACTCTATCGGGAAACAAATCCGGGGATGGGGTTTTATGGCTGAACAGTTCTTCCGGCACAATGTATAATAATATCATTATTTCCAATGCAGGATATGGTATAAACCAGACTGGATCCGGTAATGTCGTAGTGGCTTATAATGACCTGTTTGGCAATGTCCTGGGCCCGACAAACGGAAATCTAATATGGGGAGGACGTAATATTTTTGAATTTCCCTTCCTGGATTCGACAACATCTTTTAC
Source organism: Spirochaetota bacterium (assembly GCA_016931325.1). Lineage (GTDB taxonomy): Bacteria > Spirochaetota > JAHITG01 > JAHITG01 > JAFGFC01 > JAFGFC01. The sequence continues at coordinate 13,516 of JAFGFC010000064.1, forward strand.
CATTGCCACACCCTCTTCACCGGTTGTGGATAGAGGTACTAATATCCCGGGTATAACGGATGGATTTTCCGGAACTGCCCCTGATATAGGCTGGAAAGAATCCCCATACACATACCTTGATAATATGGCTCCTGTTGTGGGTCCTGATAAGCCACCCGGAGAATATGTCGAAGACCTTGATGTAAAACTGGAGGCGTTTCTTGATTTTTCAAAAACAACAATGGACTATTCAGCAAAAATTTTTATTGATGTGCATAGAGATGATGTTTATCAGTATTCTAAAACAAACATGGGAATAGTCGATATCCATTTTGACATAGGATACAAATATACCATACGGTATTTTGGCAGGGATTTCTTTTTTAATACGAGTCCATTAACCACAGCTGAATATGATATTTTAAAAGCTCCTCTGGAAGATATAGCCGTGTATCCGACACTGGTGAATGTGAACAGAGTAAATAAAGTATCATTTGTTTACAGGGAAAGAAAAAATGATCTGGATATTAGAATATTTACATTACGAGGGGATCTGGTAAAAGAGATAAAAGGAGCCAATTTTCTAAATGGTTCCCATGAATGTGATATAGCAGAGATCGATTTTCTGCCGCCCGGCCAGTACATCGTTAAAATTGAAAATAAAAAAGGTCTATTTTACATTATAAAATGAAAAAGATCATTATTATTTTATTATTTTCTCTTATAACCAACCTGTACACCTCTGTGTTGCTGGATTTCCCTCACTACAATTGCCGTTTATACGGGACAGCCGAAGCCCTTCTTGTGGAAAAAAATGATTTTCATAATATTGATATTTTCCCTGCTTCTATTGCAGACATGGAAGGACATACTCTCAGTATCAATTACTTGCAGTGGCAGGATCTTTTAGAGATACAGCGGCTGGGTTATGCTTTTTATACAAAATGGGGAGTTTTTGGCCTGACCGTCAATATGGGATCGATGAAGGAAATAAACAATTATGATGATGTGGGAAATCTTTCAGGAGCATTGAACAGCAAAGAATATATGGTCAATATCGGATACGGGAATGAGATCCTTTGGGATCTGAAAATGGGTATCAATATCAAGTATTTGAACATGGACCTGGGTGGATACAACAGTACCTGGTGGGGTGGGGGATTATCATTGCTGAGATCCTTTACTATTAAAGGAATAAATGTAAGAAAAAAGAATAATTTTAATTTAGGAGCAGGGATCCAGAATGTGAATATTGTCCAGACCGAATTTGACAGCCAAAAAGAAAGCTTCCCCATATCGTTATATGGAGGTTTTACCTGGCAATTTTATGATCTTCGAAATATATTCACAGCCAAATGGGGTAATAATTATACATTATTAACCAGATATAAGAATCATTATTTATCCACAGGTCTTGAGTTGTCTTATAGAGACATCATATTCCTCAGGGGTGGGTACTATATCATTGGCAGAGATGAAGATAAGATCAATGTGGGACTGGGGTTGGGTAAAGATAATCTGATCCGGATGGGATTTTTGGGGAATACGGGTATCAAGCTGGACTATGGCCTCTCCTTACAGGATCAAGAAACCTCACAGTTTCTGCAGATCAGTCTTTTTATCTTGCCTTTCAGGAAATATAGAAGAGACGATGTGAAATATTACAAAGCGGAGAATATTATCATTGATGAAGAAGAACACAGTATTTTATTCAGTATTAAGGATGATACTGTCCCTTTCATGGATGAAGAAAAGAACAATATCACCAGGGAAGGGAATCAGATCCTGAAAAACATTTCAGAGTTAATGAAAAAGGAAGATTATAAGAGAGTGACGACTTTTACTTATACGACAAATAAAGATATTCAGTTTATCGAAAATGTTCAGAAAAAAATAGATGCGATAAATGATAACCTTTTAAAAAATGGAATAAAAAAGGACAGGCTCACCTTTAAGATATATGATACGGATAAAAAGTTCATTGACGGCTATCAATATAAAGTATTGATGGAGCGATGGAAGGAAGAAGAGAAAGAGGAATTCGAGCATCATTTTTATATGGGACTGGATGCCAGCATAAAAGAGCTCCATGATGACGCTATTGAAGAATGGGAAAAGGCTTTAAGCATTGATCCCGATCATATTGAGGTCAAGACCCGTCTGGAGCTGGAAAAAGCAAAAAAACAGTTGAATTTAAAGAATCTTTTAAGATCTGACCTTGTCGATGGACGACAGATACAGCGAGTGGCGATCTTTGATTTTGAAAATACATCAAGGAATAAGGATTTTGAGTATCTCTCGCAGACCATTCCCGAATCCATCACGATCACGCTGGTTAAACAGAACAATTTTATTGTGGTGGACAGAAGGATTATAAAAAACAGGATAGGCAGTTTAGAGTTAAAGGATTCTTATTTAAAAAGCCAGGATACCATAAAAAAATTAGGCGAATTATGGAATGTTGATACCCTGATTACCGGAAGTTATATCTATAACAATCAGGAATTACGTATCAACATATACCTGATCGATGTCAGAACAGGGGAGATCATGATATCTGACCAGATCAAAGGGAATGTGGATAAACATCTGTTTTTACTGCTGGACAGGACGTCTCAGTATATTCTAAAAAAGATCAAAAGCGCAAATAAATGAAGGTCCTGATAGAAAAAATATTACGATTTCATCCCCAACTTGCCGGTCAGATAAAAGGGGTATCAGATGACGAGATCATTCAACTGGAAAAAATAAGCGGTTATACTCTGCCGGATGAGTATAAGGATTTTTTAAGAAACATGGGGCATCATGCCGGTCGTATCAAGATCGTGATAAAAAATTCTGTGGCTGAAGCAGATCAGAGCAGTTATATAAGGGAAACACCCATAGATGTTCGCTATGATTCAGTAATAAAGTATTATAGAAAAATGAAAACCATGTCAGAGAAAAAGAGATTGAGGCTTAAAAGGAACCTGGAAAAAGCTGTTGACAGATCCCTTGATCAACTTTTTCTCATCGGCATCAATCCAATCGGGAATGATGCAGGCAATCTCTATATTGACCTTTCCAGCAAAGCTTTGAGAGTAGTGGAACTGACTGAAACTTTTGGAGAAACAGAACATTCTCCTTCTTTAATGGAGTTTCTCTTTAAAGCGAGTTTTCGAAGGGAAACCGTTTTAAGACTGCAGGAATTGAATTATTGATAATCTTTATAATACTGTAAATTAAAAAAAGGATTTAAAAAAATGAAAAAGAAGAGATTGGTTTTGTTTTTAATATTATTTCTTGTTATAACCTTTCTGAGCCCTCTTGTTGCAAAAGATACTTTAAAATCAGCTCTTGAACTGCATAAAGGAGCTGATTATTATAATAAAAAGCAATATCATAAGGCATTAAAACAGTTTGAATTATCCATAAAATATGATACAGGCAATTCGGATGCCTATTTCTGGAAGGGGATCACCTTGTATCAATTAAAACAGTATAAACAGGCTAAAAAATATCTGTTAAAAGCAGCCAATCTTGATCCTAAAAAGGGCACTTATGAATGGCTTCATTACACCTGTTTAAAACTGGGCCAGAGCAAGGAGTCAGAAAAATATAAACAATGGGCCAAAAATCCTCCTGTGACATGGAAAACATTCAAGACCGTTCCCATTGAAGAGAAATATCATAAAGAAGCCCTTGATTTGTTTAATTTTTATCAAAAATTGTTAGGAAACGAACCTACTATAATGGATAATAAATTGAATAACGCGGCCAAAGCCCATGCCGAATATCTGGCATATCATTTTTTTAATAAACCCATCACAACACAGTGGCATTATCAGGAAAGGGGTAAAAAGGGATTTATTGGCAAAAATCCTATTGATCAGGCCCGGGCTTTTGGTTTTAACCCTTCTGAGGAATATTTTGTGGGAAATACAACAGGCGGATGGAGTACCTCTTATTATACTGAGCCTGTTTATCTCATTGAACATCTGGTCAGCACGATCTATCACCGATCCATGGTCGTTTCGCCCCATTTTGAAGGGATCGGATTTTACAGGTTGAAAAAAGGAAAAAAATACATTCTTGTCTACTTTTATTCAGTAAAAATAATGCAGAGAAAAGAGAATGCGCAGGCCATGGCCTATCCGGCTGAGGGTCAGACCAATATCCCCATAAACATGCTTCCAGAGCTCCCAGACCCCTTTCCCAGGGATAAGAATGTGGGATTCCCCGTAACCGTGCAGAATTTTACACAGAATGATAAAGGAACGCCTGTGTTGATAGAGGCTTATTTGAAAACCATTAATGGTAAAACAGTGCCCTTTTACACATTGACCCCGGAATCAAAAGGTATGGCCGGGCAGTTAATGGGATCGATGAAAATGGTATGTATAGCGGCGAAAGATCCTTTAAAGAAGAATACCGAATATCAGGCCTATATGAAAGTCAAGGATAAAGAAGGCAGGGTTATATTTGATAAAAAGTGGAATTTCAAAACGGGTAATAAATAAAACAAATCTAGAATGAAGGGTAATAGGAATTAATGTAGAAACACGCAATAGCGTGTCTCTACAGATATATCATTTTATATATAAAATCTCAAGCCGATCCCGGCATCAATATCAAAGTCTGTATTGGGTATAAGCAATATCCCGGGCGCAACCTCACCAAAGATCTCTAGATTATCAACCACAAATAACTGTAATCCTATGGGGATCCTTAAACCCAGTCCAATATTATCATCCTTACCGCTTTCATAGATCAGCAGTTTACCTCCAACTCCGATGAACCAGTCAAAAGGTCCACCGAGATAGGCATTTTTTAACCAGTAATCACAGTGGAGATGGATATATTCGTCAAAAGACCAGGCAATACCCAGAACAGGGAAATTACCGAATTTTAAACTTAAACCGGTTGGTTCGCCGATAATGATACCTATCCCTGTGCCGCTGTTGGACGCTTGGGCTGTTGTACCCATAAAACTTATTATAAATACCGCCATTAAAGCGATCAGCAGTAATCTGAGCTTCATTATTTACCTCCTCATGTATCTAAAGAATTACACTATGTTAA
>JAFGFC010000065.1 GCA_016931325.1 Spirochaetota bacterium
CCCAGGCTGACCAGAAGATTCGTCCTCAAGCCGGCTGCTCGTCCATGGATATCCCTCTCCAGTCCTATCAGAGCCCCTAAAAAACCGGCTACCAGCAGTCTGATAAGGAAACTTTCGCTCATCTCAACAGGAAAGATCATATTCTTTAACATATGTTTTCACCTCACATGGCCTAAACACCAATGCCCTGTTTAGAATGTACAGATTGAAAATATAATTTCAAGAATTTTTAGATAGAAAACGGTAAAGGAAGATCATAAAGCAAACGAAAAAACTCCGGTTCAGGCCCGGGCGGCCCGTTTCCTCGCCAGCTGGCCCAGGATAGATTTTCTTAACCGTATATTCTTGGGTGTTATTTCCAACAGCTCATCTTCCTCAATATACTCCAGGGCCTGTTCCAGGCTGAATTTTTTCGGCGGGCTGAGTTTGATCGCGTCATCTGAACCGGCTGCACGTGTATTGGTCAGTTTCTTGGTCTTGCAGACATTGACAGGCAGATCATTTTCCCTGTTATGTTCCCCCACGATCATGCCCTCATACACCTCTACACCGGGGCCGATAAACAGATCGCCTCTTTCTTTCAGATTATCCAGAGCATAAGCCATAGAAACGCCGTTCTCCATGGCCACCAGCACGCCTCTGTTCCTTTTCGGGATCTCGCCTTTATAAAACTCATACTCGTAAAAGCTGTGGTTTAAAATACCGTTCCCCCTGGTATCAGTTATAAATTCATTTCTGAACCCGATCAATCCCCGGGACGGAACTTTATAATCCAGCCTGGTATACCCGGTCTTGCCCTGCACCATGCCAAGCATCTCACCCTTCCTGGTTCCCAGCTTTTCAATGACCACCCCGGCGTACTCGTCCGGCACATCGATCACGGCATGTTCTATGGGTTCTGTTCTCTTGCCGTTCAATTCCCGGTAGATCACCTGAGGCTTGGAAACCTGCAATTCATACCCCTCACGGCGCAGATTCTCGATCAATATGGCCAGTTGCAGCTCACCCCGTCCTTTAACAATAAAGCCTTCTGAATGTTTCTCTTTCTCGACCACCAGACTCACATTGGTCTGCAGTTCCTTCTGAAGCCGGTCCCATAAATTCCTGGAAGTCACATACTTACCATCCCTGCCGTAAAGAGGCGAATTATTGGCTGAGAAAGTCATGGACAAAGTCGGTTCGTCAATATCGATCAGAGGCAGCGGGTCCGGGTGTTCCCGGTTCGCCACGGTCTCGCCCACATCGATCATCTCCATCCCGGCCAGGGAAATGATATCCCCGGCAAAGGCCTCTCTGATCTCTTTTCTCTTTAATCCTTCATACGTAAAGATGCGGGTGATCCTGTAAAGCAACCGCTCGCCGTCCCGTTTGAGCAGGACGACCTCTTCACCCTGACTGATCTTGCCGTTATAGATCTTGCCCGTGCCGATCTTTCCCAGGTGATTATCATAATCAATAGCCGAGGTTAAAAACTGAAATGGCTTTTTAACATCGCCTTTTGTATCATCCACATGCTTGATAATGGTCTCGAACAGCGCTGTCAGGTCAGAAGCCTTATCAGCCATATCGTATTTGGCCAGGCCGTCTCTGGCTGAAGTGTAAACGACAGGGAAATCCAGCTGTTCATCATTGGCGTTCAATTCCACAAAAAGATCAAAAACCATATCCAGGACCTCAACCGGCCGGCTGTTCGGCCTGTCGATCTTGTTGATCACCACAATGGGTTTCAGGCCATGTTCCAGAGACTTTTTTAACACATATTTGGTCTGGGGCATCGGGCCTTCAAAGGCATCCACCAGAAGCAGGGCTGAATCGACCATTTTTAAAATACGCTGGACCTCTCCTCCGAAATCAGCATGCCCCGGGGTATCCACAATGTTTATCTTGTAGTTCTTATAATGCAGGGAAGCATTTTTCGAAAAAATGGTAATGCCTTTTTCTCTTTCCAGATCATTGGAATCCATAACGCGCTCTGCCACTTCCTGGTCCGCCCGGAAAACACCTGTCTGTTTCAAAGCCGCATCAACGAGTGTTGTCTTGCCATGGTCAACGTGAGCGATAATGGCAATATTTTTTATTTTCTGCATATCTTTCTTATTCTCCTGTTAAATCGCATCCTTCTATTGAAACAAGCAAAGATATTGCTTGTAAATGGTTTGGCAAGTTATTTTATGGAAAATAAAGATGCTTTTCAACCGGAACTTTGTCAAATATTTCTTGTCTAAAGAATTAGAAAGGGTACATTTTCCTTAAAGAGATAGGACGGAGGCGAAACATATGAAAAAATACAAATTTATGAAGAAATTGTCTTCTTTTTTTATCCTGTTCTTTATCTTTTCTTCATTATTCATGATATCCCATAATAGAGTGGACCAGGCTTTTGCCAGGATCAAAACCACGTCTGATTTCTGGAAGAAAACCAACAAGATGACTTTTTTGAAAAAGCCTGAAAAAATCACAAAAGTAGAGACCGTCAAGAAGACCGGTGAGTCCTATAAAATTTCAGAGAAGGAAGGCAAGGAGTACGACAGGATCTACCGCCTGATCGCGGATAAAAAATCATTCCAGAAAAGCCTGAAAAACTTTGAAAAAAAATATCCGAAAAGCCCCAATGTCGAGCGGCTCTATTATGACATCGTCATGTATTATTATAATTACGACCGCAAAAAAATGGATAAATGGGTCAAACTCTATTTTGAAAAATTCCCGGACGGCGTCTATTCTGATACGGTGCTGGATTATTACCATTACAGCAAAAACATGTACCTGGAGCTTTATACACAGTCGTCTTTTACACCCAAGGATGATTCCAGCATATACTGTAATATTCAAAACATCCCATCAATAAAAATAGAGGTCTATCGTGTGGACGTGGACAAGGTGAATGTTCCTCTCCAGCAGATGAACCCTTATGATCTGGTAACCAAAAAAAGCGATCCTGTTAAAACTTTCACCAAAAAGATCACGGAGAAATACTTTTACGGCAACATCTCCCTGGGCCGCATGGAGGCCGGGCTGTATGTTGTTATGGGCAAATCCAAGGATATCATCTCAGCCACCATCGTTACCGTATCACGTCTGGGTGTTATATCCAAAAGTGACAGGGAGAAAACCCTGTTCTATGTGTGTGACCGCCTCACCGGCGAACCAATAAAAAACGCCCGATTAAAGGTCTATAAAAACGAATACCTGATCGCGCGTGGTGAAACAGATCCTGACGGCATCGTGGTTATGGACAAGACCAACAGCAGCAGTTATGAATACTATGACTGCATCGCCTCCAAAGAGGATGACATCGCTTTTATCTATGTTTACCAGTATGGTTACGGCAATGCCCGATTTACCAAAACCTATTTCTATGCTGACCGACCCGTGTACAGACCTGACCAGACCGTGAATTTCAAATTGATCCTGAGAGACAAGCTGCAGACCATGAACTATATCGTGCCCGAAGAAAAGACCTACAAGGTGGTGATCCAGTCACCCAATTCCAAAAAGGTCTATGAGAAAGAGATAACGCTCAACGAATATGGCGCTCTCGGCGACTCATTTAAATTGGAGCCCAAGGCCGATCTGGGCTGGTATACTTTCAGCGTATTTGATAAAGAAGGGAATCAGGTCACGGGTTATGATTATTATTACTATAATTACAACGCAAACCGCGCGTTCCGCGTGGAAGAATATAAAAAACCGGAATTCAAGATGACCGTGACGCCTGTGAAGACCTCTTATGTGAAAGGCGACAAGGCCGAAGTGAATGTGGAAGTGAAATATTATTTTGGACAGCCCGTAAAAAAAGGCCTGGTGGAATACCGGATTGAATACGGACAGTTTTATATTCCCTGGTGGTATTATTATCCCTACTCCTGGTATTACTGGGATGACGAGTATTATTCCAGGCGCTACGGGTACTATAATGAATTTTATATGGAAGGCAAGGCCCAAACAGATGAGAAAGGCCGGTGTAAAATAAAGTTCGACACCAAAGACCTGCCCTATGACGCCAATTACACCATCTCGGTCAAGGTGACGGACAAATCACGCCGAATGATCGAAGGCAGCGCTTCTGTCAAAGTCTCCCGCGCCCAATTCAGTATCAATCTTACCACGGATAAATATGTCTACAAGCCCGGGGAGAAGGTGTTGATCAACTTTAGCGGCCAGGATATAGAGGGCAAATCCCAATCCTTTCAGGGAGAGATGACCATCCAGCTATATCAATACAAATATGACAAAGGCAACTACAAGGATTTCTATAAAGATCTTTTAAAAGAAAAGATCAAAACAGAAAAAAGCGGCAAAGGCGTTTATAAATTCGTGCCGGATGAAAATGGCAATTACTATTTCAAAATCAAGGCCAAAGACAAAAAAGGCCGGGACGTTACAGCCGAATGCAATATCTATGTGGCTGATTATTCCTGGGAAAGCCATTATAATTATTCCAGCCTCAACCTTATCTTTAATAAAGACAGTTATGATATCGGTGATGAAGCTACGGTCATGCTGCAGTCACCTTATTCCAAGACCCATGCCCTGATAACCTATGAGGCGGAAACTTTGATATCATACATGGTCGTCAAATTAAAATCCAGTTCAGATGTTCTGGACCTGGACATAACAGAAGAGTTAGCCCCTAATTTTTATTACATGGTCACCATGATCAAAGACAACAAGATCAACAATCACAGCAAGAATGTAATCGTTCTTCCAAAGAAAAAATTTCTGAATGTCGAGATCATCCCGGACAAAGAAGTCTACAGCCCCGGCGAAATGGCCCAGTTCAAGATTAAAGTGACTGACAACAGGAACAAGCCTGTGCCGGCCGAGCTGTCCATGGGTATTGTGGATGCCTCACTTTATTATATCCAGGAAGAGTTCGTTCAGGACATCAAACAGTTCTTCTATAACAGGGTCTACGATTATGTTTATACAGCCAACTCGTTCTATTCCTATTACTATGGCCGGAAACAGTATGCGGCCAAAGAGTCAAAAAAATCAGAAGCGCGTGAAGACGAATCAATGAATGGTCTCGCAAGGTCCGAATCCCCAGCCTCCGGCATGGAGAAAGATAAAGCAGGCAAGCTGGCAGAAAAAGAGCCCGAGATACGCGAGTATTTCCCGGATACCGCCTTCTGGTCCGCTTTTATAAAGACAGACTCAAAAGGCACGGCCGTTATCAAGATAAAAATGCCGGATACCCTCACGACCTGGCGCGCCACGGTCCGGGTTATCACAAGGGATACAAAGGTGGGTTCTGAAACAAAAGAGGCCATTACCTTCAAGAACCTCCTGTGCCGGCTCCAGGTCCCGCGGTTTATCACTCAGGATGACAGATTGACCATCTCCGGCATCGTGCATAATTATCTGAAATCAGACAAAGATGTGCGGTCTGAATTAAATGTTGGCGGAGTGAATTTAACAACAAAAGTGAATCAAACCCGGAAAATACGATCAGGCGATGATCACCGTTTTGACTGGAAGATCACAGCTGACAAAGCCGGGACAGCCGAGTTTTTATTAAAGTCATTAACAGACGAAGAGTCAGATGCCATGAAGTTAACCATCCCTGTTCTGGCCCATGGCATCAGGCGCAATATCGTCAAATCCGATATTATCAAAAAAGATAAAGAGACCAGAACAGAGACCATCTCCCTTCCCCAGACAGCCATTATGGAGGCCACGGAAATGGACTTGCTGGCCAGCGCTTCCCTGGCTTCAGCCATGCTCGATTCATTGGAATATCTGATCGGATACCCTTACGGTTGCGTGGAACAGACCATGTCCCGTTTTCTGCCGGATGTTATCGTGGCCGGCAGTATCCAGAAGCTGGGTTTAAAAAAACCCGAAATATTGAAACAATTGCCGGACATGGTGGATAAAGGGCTGAAACTTTTATATGAAATGCAGCACGGCGACGGCGGCTGGGGCTGGTGGACCAATGATGGGACCCATCCGTACATGACCGCCTATGTTATGTACGGCCTCAGCCTGTCCAGGCTAACGGATTTCAAGGTGGAGGATCATGTCTATAACAACGGAAAGAACGCCCTGCTGGCTTTATTCAAAAAAGAGAAACCGGGTAATCAGAAAGCGTACATGGCCTACTCTATCAGTTATCTGCCTGAACCGGATAAAAAGGGTATTCTTGCCTTATACAATGAAAGTAAAACCAATCTCACCACGTATGGACAGGCCCTGCTGGCCATGGCCCTGATCAATATTAAGGAGAAGAAAAAAGCTGTTCAATTGATCACAGCCATAAAGAAAAAAGCGGATGATGGAGATTTTTTCTGTTCCTTTAAAGGTGAAGGGTTTTATTATTCCTGGCAGAGGAACGATGTGGAAACCACAGCTTATGCTTTAAAAGCCCTGGTCATGAACGATCCTGATGATCCCCTGGTGCAAAAAGTAATCAACTGGCTTTTAACCAAACGCAACGGGAATTACTGGGTCTCGACCAAGGACACGGCCAATGTGGTCTATGCTTTCGCCGAATATCTTGACCGGACCGGTGAATTAAAAGCGGATTACGAGTTCACGGTCAAGGTTAATCAGAAAAAAGTGATGGATACTGTTATCAATGCTAAAAATATCCTGGACTCGAAAAGCAAGATCATTCTGCCTGCCAGCGCCCTTCAGAAAGGCGACAACACAATTGAGGTGAATAAGAAAGGGCCCGGGCGGCTCTATCTGACAGTGGCGCTCCATTATTTCAATTATGAGAAAGAGATCAAGCCGGAATCCAAACATATCACGGTTAAAAGGAATTATGAAGTGGTCAAGAAGATCAAGGACAAGAAAGGCAATGTGGTAAAAGAAGAGCTTAAGCCTTTAGAAGAAGTGGTCCGTTCCGGTGAAGAGATCGAGGTGACCCTCACGGTCAGCGCCAAAAGCCCGCTTGAATATATTATGATCGAGGACTATATCCCGGCCGGATGTGAGATCGTGGACAGGGAATCACAGAATAACTGGTGGACCCACAACGAGTTCAGAGATGAAAAGGCGGTCTTTTTCATCACCCGGTATTACTGGTATCAGGAATCAACACAAAAGGTGATCAAGTACAGGCTAAGGGCCGAGATCCCCGGCGATTATGAAGTCCTGCCCTGTCTGGCATCCTCCATGTATTTCCCTGACGTCTATGCCAATACCCGATCAGATGCCATCACCATACTGGAACGGGGCAAATAAAAAAGAAAGAGACTGACGGCAGTATTTTATCGATCTTTTTACGACACGCCACAGATCACTTTATATTTGATATTATTCTTTCCCCTCTTTTTTACTGAATACATTAGCTGGTCAACCATTTTTAACATATCGTCAGCCAGATAATTTGAATTGATACATATTAAAACACCGATACTGAAGGTTACGGGGTATTTCATTTTCTTTATCATTGTAGACAGTTTTTTTCTTATCCTCTCCATGGCCACATGGACCTGTTTTTCATTTGTCTCGGGGAAACAGATAGCGAACTCATCTCCGCCCAGTCTGGCGACAACATCCGTCTCCCGCAGCATGGATCTGATCGTCTGGATGATATCTATCAAGAACCTGTCACCGGCGCTGTGCCCGTGCCTGTCATTGATTAATTTAAAGTTATCAATATCCATATAAGCCAGTGCAAAAATGTGCTCATACCTTTTCGCCCTCTTGATCTCTTCATCAATGTATTCTTTAAAAAATCGCCCGTTCATGGCGCCGGTCAAATAATCAGTGCGGGAGAGTTCACGGGAGATTTCCAGAGCCAATCTCAGCTTGTGAATAATATAAGAAACAAAGATAAAGAACAGATATCTCAGGATCAGATTCCAGTACGGGATAAGGGGATGGGAATATTTCAGAGAGGCGAAAAAATCATCCATATACCATATAAACATGCTGAACGTCGCAATAAAGACACCCGCCCATTCTCCAAGATACCAGGTACAGATAAAAAGCGGCAAAAGATAAAAGATTAAAAGAGAAAGGTTGGGATTCGAGCTCAAATCCAGTATTCCCAGCATGAGGATAATGATCAGGGAAATCACGCCATAAAATAATTTTTTTCCAGTATTGGTTTTATTTTTACCAGATAAGATAATCGTTTTAACTGTTTGATTAAATTCTTTATC
>JAFGFC010000066.1 GCA_016931325.1 Spirochaetota bacterium
ATTTTCACGGGAAGCCTTTAGGCTCGGATAGTTTTAAAAAACAAAAAACCAAGAACTACATACTATGAACGACAAGCTAAATCAGTATTTATCCGTGGCAAGGAATTTGGATAAAATAGTTGCTATTTGTAATGAAATTTTGTATACTAATTTGTGAATGAAGTTTGATTTGAAAAATATAACTAAGAGGCTTGAATTTAAGACCGCTTTGTGGGCAGCAAGTATTGTTTTTTTTATCTCATTTCTAAGCGGACTGGTGAATCAGGTTTCTCTGGCTATCCTTGTCAAAAGGATTTTTATTTCAGAACTTTTATTTATTCCGATCGGGGCAGGTTTAGGATTTATCATTAACCATTATTTTATGGATTCTATAAAATCTTCCCTTTATGAAAAACAACCCCAGGATAATGCCGAAAAAAGATCGGAAGAAAAGGTCGGCCATTCCATGCCCCAGAAAAGCGAAATTCCGGTCATGGAGCAGAAAAAAAAGGAAAAAGGGCCGGACAGACAGGATATAAGAGAAGAGGCCAAAGCGATTTCAGAAATAGAAAAGATTAATTTAAAAAAAGAACCCGTGATGGAGGAACCTGTTTCAGATAAAGAGTCCATGGCCCGGGATGACACATTTAAAGTCGGAAGCGTATCAGATGATTTTAGTGTTCAATCGACAAAGGATATTTCCAAGACCATGGATGCATTTAAAGAGACAGGTGACAAGTCTTTAGGTAAATATATTTTTGTTAATAATAAAAAAATCATTAATGATCCTGAAGTTATGGCAAAGGCCATCAGGACAATAATGAATAAGGAATAATCCAATGGATGAATTAATACAAAAATTAGTGATGGATACAGGAGCGGATAAACAGACCGCAGAAATGATACTGAAATTTACAGGTGGCGATCTTGAAGGCGCGAAAAAGATATTTGATTCCATGCCGAAAGATTATCTTGTTTTAAAAATGAGGTATATGGGTCATAAGACACATCACTATGGCGTTATCCTCATCATCATGAATATTAAAAACAGTGAAATCGAAGAAATGGAAGTGACCGTCGGTAAAGACATGAAGGCCAGCGAGATCGATACCAATCTCCCTTATGAGACTTTCAAAGATCAATTGAGAGAATATATCAGGACAGGCAATGTCAATCTGATCCTTATTGACAGGCTGAAAGAAGGCATTCTGACACCAGAGTTCAAAGTGGGGCTTTTTAAAGATGTGAGTTCAGAGGGCGTTATCAATCTTAACAACTTGAAGATACAATTTTCTGAATTGTTCTTCAAAGTCTTTACAGAGCCCAATGCTGCCATAAAAGCTACCCAGGAACGCATAGATGTTTTCCGGTATGCCAAGAAAAAGGGCACGGCTGCCCAGGAGGAGGAAGAGAAGAAAGAACCGGAAAAAACAAAGGAAGAGGAAATAAAAAAACGGGAAGAATTGGAAATACGGAGTATTTCACTTGTTCTTTTAAAGATTGAGCCGATCCTGTCTCCTGTCAAAGGGGTCCCTGTTGGTGATCTGCAGGTCGGGGATGAGATCATGGTCAGGATCATTGATGAACGTGATATAGGGGATTACCTGGCCAAACTTTTAAACGGGAAGGAAGGTGAAAATCGTATCCCTATTTCCGCTACTGTGAAGGAGATAGAAAGGAGCGCTGATACAGAGAATGTTATGATCCTTGTCCAATTTGGTCCCGGGATCGCCGGGCGATGTTTTGTCCCGCCTGAGATAAAGATTCAGACCCCCATATCAGAAGAACTGGCAGAATTAAAAAAATTATCAGGATTTACCCTTAATCCAATCTTTATTATATTCATTTTAATAATTTTATTTGTTATTTTTGTAATTATTACGATATTTAGTACAGGGGAGTAAAAAACGCAAGTGAACGTGTAATGATTGATTTCAGCAAATATGAGAAGATGGACGAGAATAAACTCTGGCAGGAATATAAAAAGAAAAAAGACGAAAAGATTCGTGAATACTTTGTAAGGAAATATGCTCCACTGGTAAAATATGTAGCCGGCCGTATGGCGGTGGGTATGCCTCACAATGCTGATTTTGAGGATCTGGTCAGTGATGGACTGATGGGACTTTTGGATGCGATTGAAAAGTTTGAATTTGAAAGAGGCATTAAATTTAAAACATATGCTGTTACAAGGATAAGGGGATCTATTGTTGATGGCCTTCGGGAAAGGGACTGGATTCCCCGTTCTGTCAGGCAAAAAGCCAAAGAGATCGAAAGCACCATGGTGGATCTGGAAAAAAAATTTGGCCGTCCTCCCGAAGAAGAAGAGATCGCTGAAGCGATGAACATCAGCATGGGGGAGTATAAAAAGATTGTCAGAGAAATAAGCGGGGCTTCGATCCTTTCTTTACATGAGATCTGGCATATCGGTAGTGATGATGACGAAGTTCCAATGATAGAGACCATAGAGAGTCCGGAATCCTTAAAACCGGATGTTATTGTTGAAAAGCAGGAAATAAAAAAGATCATTGTTGAAGCTCTGGAAAATCTTCCTGAAAAAGAAAAAGGTGTCATAGTACTCTACTATTATGAAGGATTGACCTTGAAAGAGATCGGCGAAGTATTGAATGTGACGGAATCAAGGGTATCCCAGCTCCATGCCAAGGCTATTGCCCGCTTGCGATCAAAATTGAATAAATTAAAATATGTGCTAGGCAAATAAGGTATTATTGATATGGACAGACTGAAAGAACTTTTAATTGACGAAACAGAAGAATCATTTCAATCCGAAGGTGTGCAGCCTCCCGAAGGGGGTGCGCAATCTGGGGCAGAAGAATTCATTGAAGTCGAGGCTTATTCTATCGAAGAAGGCCTTGAGCATGCCAGTAAAAAATTAAAAACAAGTATTGCTGATCTGGAATATGAGATCCTGGAAAGAGGGTCCTCCGGTTTTTTAGGAATAGGACGAAGACCATACCGGATCTTGATCAAACGGCTCATCTCGAGGATCCCCGAGGAATTGAAGGGTGTAACAGAGATGATCCAAAAAGGTGAGGCGGTTCAGCAGGATGCGGATGGCGAATTCAAGATCAGGGTGACCAAGCAGGGAATGTTCCTGATCGTGAAAGCGCCCAGGGGCCGGGGCAGGCGAATATCTCTGCAGGAAGTGCAAAATGCTTTATATGAGAGGCAGATCAGCGAAATAGATGTTAAGTTAATAGAAGGGATCGTAAACAAGGCCAGAGGAAAGCCTGTCAAGATCGGGGAATGGCAACCGAACCCTGATAATGATGGCAAGATGTCGATCGAGATCTCTGAAGATGAAATGAAATCCTATCTCACCCTTATTCCTCCACGCCGGAATGGCAGAATTGTGGAATTAGATGATGTTGTGGCTGAATTGAATAAAAGAAATATTATATATGGGGTAAAGGAATCGGCCATAAAAGAAGCGATTGAAAATGACCAGTACAATCAGCCTGTTCTGATAGCTGAGGGAATACCTTCCCACGATGGGGCTGATGCCAGGGTTGAATTTAAATTTAAAGTGGATAAAGAGATCCAGCTGGAAGAAGACGAGTCCGGCAAAGTGGACTTTAAGGAATTGGATCTGATAGAGAATGTTGTGGTCGGACAGGTCCTGGCCACAAAAGTTCCACCTCAGAAGGGTCAAACAGGTAAGACGATAACAGGCCGGGAGATCCCTTCCAAAGATGGAAGGGATATTCAACTTCAGCCCGGGAAAAATGTAAAAGTGAGCGAAGACAGGACCCAGATGATAGCCGAGATCAACGGGCAGGTTGTATACAATAAAGGGAGAATAAGCGTTGAGCCCGTTTATGAAGTAAAAGGGGATGTCTCACTCGACACGGGAAATATTGTTTTTCTGGGAACTGTGATCGTCAGGGGAAATGTGGAGGATGGGTTCAGTGTTAAGGCTGCCGGAAATATTGATATCAGGGGGAATGTGGGTAAAGCTCAGCTGGAAGCGGAAGGTGATATCATTATCAAACAGGGGCTTTTAGGCAAGGACGAAGCTGAGATCGTAGCGGGAAATGATATTATTGCTAAATTTATTGAAAGGGCCAAAAGAGTTGAAGCCGGAAGAGATATTTTAGTTTCAGAAGGTATTATGCACAGTTTTGTTGATGCCGGCAAGAGGGTTGTTTGTAATGGCCGCCGTGCCATGATCGTGGGAGGACGCGTAAGAGCCGGGGAAGAGGTTAACGCCAAGGTTATCGGTTCTCCTTCTTTTACAGAAACCATAGTGGAAGTGGGTCTTGATCCCAAATCAAGGCAGCAGTTGATTGAACTGGGTGAGGAATTCAGGAATTCAAAAGAAAAAGTGCATGAACTCAATATGAATATCACCACGTTGCAGACCCAGAAAAAAACAGGCGGGGGTAAATTATCCCCGGATAAGGAAGAAATGCTCTTAAATATGTTGCGTGAAAAGGAAGAATTGTCCGCCAGAATGGCGGAGATAGAGGACCAGATCCAGGAAATAAGAGCTTATCTTACCTCGCTGGAAGAAAAAGGCAAAGTGGCCGTTCAAAATGTGGTCTATCCCAAAGTCAAGATCACTGTCAAAGACGCTAACCTTGAAGTCAGAGATGATTTTAAATATGTCACTTTTGTTCAGGAAGCCGGTAATATTAAAGTCCTTCCCTATGAAGAACCCAAGGTCCAAAAGAAGGAATAATCGTCATGGCCATTCTGCCAATAGACATTCAAACCATTATTGCTCAGATCAATAATGTGAGCAAGGCCCAACAAAATATTCAACACTCACCCATAAATCAGCAACATCACTGGGGTACTGTCATCGAAGATCAGAATGAGCAGAAGGACCATCAGGTCAATCAGACCACACAACCTGACAATGAAGATAAAAAAGTAAATCCTGATGTAAAGAAGAATCTCAAAGAAAGACATGAGAGGAAAGAACGCAAAGCTAAAAAGGAAAAGGGAGCACGGGACGAGATCATGTTTAAAGATCCTGATAAAGGCAATATCATCGATGTAAAGAAATAAAAAGAGAGATAACGATGTTTATTTTAATTGTCAGTGTTGCGATCAATTTGTTTATTCTTTATTACGCTTACAAGAAAATAACCTTAAAGATGGAATCACCTCAGGAAAAGAATCTTTCGGAGATCAACAGCCTGATGGTCGAATTCAATAAATTGACCAAAAACAATGTAGACCTTATTGAAGAAAAGATCGATGAGCTGGGCAAGGCCATCAGAATCGCTGATGAAAAATTAAATCGGATGAGAGAACAGATCAACGACATCCCCTTAAATGAAGCGTCGATCGTTAAAAATCTGAAGGAAGTCTCCCGGGATCTGGTGACCCTTAATGAGATGAAAAACAGAACTCAGGATAAATATAAAAGTATCAAGCAATATTTGAAAAAAAACAAAAATCCTTCCCAGATCGCTGAACTTTTAGGCATCAGCAGGGGAGAAGTTGACCTCTATATCAATTTGATCAAAGAAAATAAGGTGAAATGATTTTGACGGCATGAAAGATTATTATAAATTATTAGAAGTGGATTATACGGCTTCGAATCAGGAACTGAGTCGCGCGTTCAGGAAAAAGGTTCTGATCCTTCATCCTGATATCAAACCTGATAAAGATCCCTCTGAATTTCACGAGATGATGAAAGGTTTTCATATTCTTTCTGATATGAAAAAACGGTTTGAATATAACCAGCAATTGATAAAATATTATCAGGAGAAGAAAAAAACCGGGAAAAACAACCTGCTGAAGAATATTCTTCATGTTTTCCGCGTTTGAATATAAATCCGTAATAATAAGGCAGTAAGATCGTTTTTATCTCATAGATTGCGACCTAAAGGCTTCCCGTGAAATTCTATCCCTGAGAAATTCGAAGAATTTCCAGCCCCGAGGGATTTCTCGTAGAGAAATCCCCGGGATTGAGTCTCCCGGGAAATCGCATAGCGATTTCCCGGGAGGCTTAGTACCCGAAATTCCGCAGGAATTTCAGGGTGTAGGATTTCTAGGGACGCCTAATTTAGGGTTTGACATTTGAAAGAAAAAGATTAATTTATTAAAATTATCGGGAAAAGGAGGACACCTATGTTGAAGCGAATAACGATAACATGCATGGTCATTTTATTTGCCTTTAGTTTATCTTATGCCCGAAAGGCAGAACGACTCACAAAGATCGGTGTGGTGGACCTGTCAAAGGTATTTGAGGGATCTGAAGGTAAAAAAATGGCAGAAGAACATCTGGAAAAATTAAAAGAGGAAATGGAAAAAAAGAAAAAGGAAAAAGAAGAAGAGATAGAGAAACTGAAAGAAGATTACGAAGATGACAAAGGAGAAATGGATGATAAACAAAAAGAAACCAAGCATCTGGAAATACAGAGAAAATTAATGGAGCTGAGGGAGTTTATAGAGAAATCGAATAAAAAGCTGGCTGACGAAGAAGAAAAATTACTGGAACCCCTGATAAAAGATATTAAAGATGTGATCAAAGCGGTCAGTATCAAATACGCTTATAATATTATTCTTGATAAATCAACCTATGTGCTTTATGTCGATAAAGATTATGATATTACCGATGAAGTTCTGGAAGAATTAAAAGCCAAGTATAAAAAATAAAATGCATAAGAAGATGGAAATAACAACAGGTGAACTGGCTGAAAAACTAAAGGCTGAACTGGAAGGAGAAAAGGATTTCATTGTTACAGGCGTATCTGAACCTGAAACGGCAACACAGAACAATATTATCTTTCTGGGTTCAAAAAAATATTTGGACAAAGTCGCAGGGTCAAAAGGAAGGGTTGTGCTGACGGGGAAAGATTTCAAGATCGAGGGTAAGATCCACCTTTATGTCCAGGATGCCGAGATGGCCTTTATCCATCTTCTCCAGATCTTTGAGCGAGAAAAAACCTTACAGGATCAAGAGATACATCCTTCTGCATGCGTCCATCCTTCCGCTAAAATAGGCGCTCATTCAAAAATAATGGAATTTGTCAGTATCCGCCCTCATGCCAGGATAGGCAGGAATTGCCTTATCTATCCTCATGTCACGATCGGGGAATCAGTGATCATAGGCGATAATACTGTTATTTATCCACAGGTGACCATCTACGATGGCAGTGTAATAGGGGCGCATGTTATAATCCATTCAGGCGTGGTGATCGGGAGTGACGGATTCGGATATATTCAAAGAGAAGGGAAGAATATAAAGATCCCTCAGATAGGGAATGTGATCATAGAAGATAATGTGGAGATCGGATCAAATACCACGATTGACCGGTCCACCATCGGCTCGACCATTATCAGGAGGGGGTCCAAGATCGATAATCTGGTCCAGATCGCTCATAATGTCATGATTGGCGAAAATACGATCATTGCCGGTCAATCCGGAGTGTCGGGGAGCTCGGTCATAGGAAAGAACTGTATTTTGGCTGGGCAGGTCGGTATAGCGGACCATGTTATTATGGAAGATAACATTATTGTGGGGGCCAAGACAGGTGTGCCGTCTCGCGTCGTCAGGTCTGAGGAAAAGATGATCTTTGGTATACCGGCCAAACCCATTATAAAAGCGAAACGGATCGAGGCCTGTATTTCAAGACTGCCTGAACTGTTCA
>JAFGFC010000067.1 GCA_016931325.1 Spirochaetota bacterium
ACCAGATTGATCGTCTTCTGTTCTAAGCTTATACCTTTCGCTGTCATCTTTATCCTCCTTTGTCATTCTATTATTATTAAACACCAGTAGAGGATAAAAGTGACAGAAATTTCCCAACTTCGGAAATGGCAAAGACTAGATATTAATTTGATAAAGGGAACAGATAGTTATCTTAAATTAGAACCCAAAACAGAAAGAAAGTGAATTGTTCTGAAAAGATTCGTCAGAAGAATAGAGAAAACCATATTTAATGGAGAAACTGCTGATGGTAAAATAGATCCCGGCCCCGATCTGCTGCCTGGAATTTGCGCCCAGGCTGAATTGAAGGGTCTGGGAAAGATCATAAGCCAGAGCCGCATTGATCATATTATCCTGTCCCAGTTTTTGAGCGTCAAAATAAAGCGCCAGGTCCATGAACAGACGGTATCTGAGGCCGGCATTCAGGATGATATCCAGCCGGTCCTGGTAATCGTCACTGTAATCGATCCGGGCCATAATATTCTGGGCTGAGAAACTGACAAGAAGGGATTCCCAGGTCATGGAAATGCCGGCGTCAAAGCCAAATCCGCTTGAATCTGTTTTAAGATCAGGGGAATTAAGTTTTGAGATAAAATATTTGGCATTGATCCCAACATCAATGAATTTTATCCTGGTACCGACAGTATACATCACGATATTCTCATTATCATCATAGGCCACCAGGTCGAACAGGTCGAATTGACGCCAGGACAGGGCTGAATAAACAAGAGGCTCTTCCAGCATCCTGAAACTGACACCCACGGTCAGATGAGAGATATCTTCTATATAGTCAAAATTTTCTTTTGAAAAATAGATATTGACATTATTCCGGCTTGAAACAATATTAGCCGGGTTGTAAAAAATAGAGATAAACCCGAGGTCAGAAGCGGTAAGGGCGTAAGCATATCCCCTGGACTCGGCTCCGGGTTTCAAGAACTCATGATAAAGGCTTCGGGTATTATCTGCTAACAGGTTGCTGGCAAATAGTAAAATTAAAAATATATATTTTACCATATCCTCACGACCTTCCTGACGATCTTTTCTTGTTTATTTCTTTTAAATATAGCCTCTACGATATAGGCCCCTCGCTTTAAGATATTATTTCTCTTATCTGCGCCATCCCATTTTATTTCCCAGTACTGGTTAGCACCGGTAGGGAGGGTTATGGGATATTCATTGAGAAGGGTCTTGAGCATTTCCCCGTTCAGATCCCTTATATTCAAGGTTACACTTAGTTGTGTAGCTGCTGTAAAATAGATAGTGGTGGTTTCACCTATGGATGGAGAAAAAATATAGGGTTTCAGATCAAAGTTGAACACTTCAAAATCAAACTCTGAATTAAAAAATATATCTCTATACCCGGCCAGATCCTGCGCCTGCTTTTCACTGGAAGCGCCGATCAGGTCCATCACATCCGGATCAGGTCCTGTATTAACTCCCCACTGTCTATCTCCGCCTGTGATATTCCATTCTGTGCTTAAAGGATATCCCTGGACTTCCCTTACCATTTGAGCCTCTTGAAAACAGGAAGCCACCAGGAATTTTATTTTTTTGTTTGTTACCGTACCAATCAGGGACTGGGGTACGGCAATCTCATACTTGTTCCATTCCTTGGCTTTTACCTGAAGATTGCTGATACTGCCATCCTCGTTGTAAGGGTCCTGTCCATCCCCTATTTTGATCCCGTAATAATTCCACATTCTAATTCTGTAGGTTGCTTCAGCAAAGATCGTGTACTGGATCCTGTATTTTGTATTGATCTCGGCAGCCGGGCCTTTATCCGGATCAACGCCATCGCCCTGGATCAGATAATTGTTGCCGTCAGGTGTGGATTGATCGCTGATGCCGATCAGAACGCCGTTCACCCACCAGCCGTCCGCGTCAGGCGAAGCATCCAGCATTTCCACATAGAAATAAAGGTTGCTTGCATCATAGGTCACCCTGAATTCAACAATATCAGCCATGCCCTGTTTGAAGCGCTGGTTCCAGGGATACGCGTAGTCGCCGTCACCCGTATCATCACGCCAGGCGTCCTTGTAGATAAATTCATTGGCATTATACACTCCTGTATTATCTACTGTGGGCGCTGTTCCCACCCAGTCACTGTACTGGGTATCGACCGTTATCGTATGGCCGCTGAACTGCGAGAAATCCACCTCGACATAGGAATGTTCAACTGTTGTTCTGATAACTTCCTGAGAGTATAGAATAGAGGATACAGATATCAGCAGAAAGAATATAAAAAACATTATCACTCTGTTTTTATTCATCATACATATTCCTGCATTCAAAATTTTTATTTAAAACTTTAACACTCCTTTGAGAAGGATCTCGTTATTATTTTTCTGATAGCTCATATGCTCTACAAACCACAATTGGAGGTTAAAATAACGCATCAATTTCCCATCCAAGCGTATTACCAGTCCCTGCAGATCATTGATCATACCATGCTCATCCAGATAACCCTGCTGGCTTCTAAGCATAAACAGCAGATTAAAATCTTCGGTAAAATTCTGCTTGATATAATACCGTTTATCAAGATATTTTTTATCATTCCTGATATGATTATATTCCTGAAATTCCACCCCCCAGAAATGGCTTTCTAAAAGCGGGATCTCGGCGTTGATGATAAAGCCTTTCTCGCCCACCAGAAGATCATCCAGAAAATTCTCTCCCCGGCCTTCAGCCAGCCTGCCGTTATCCATATGGACCGGGTTGAACTCTTCTTCAATATAACGATACATAAAACTGAATTTTCCATTCAAAAGATAAAAGTCATAGAGATCATGAATCACCAGACGCGCTTCCCCTGCTTTTTCCACAACTGATCGTTCATAATCCTTTTGCAGTTTATGCCTGCCCTCTCCGTAGAAATCACCGGCTCCGTTATACTTGATAAAGCTTTTGTTCATGATGGCAGGCATGAGATTTAAGAATATCTTTTTCTTATATTCAAAATCACAAGCCAGTTGAAAAATATCATTATTAAAGAAATAATAACTGATAAAATCCGTTACCGGCCTTTCCAAAGAATAATTCTCTCTCACATAGATCAGTTCTGTATCAAAAAAATCGTTCCATATCTTTTTTAACTTGAATCCCCCCCATATGGTAGGTGATTCTGTCTGAATGCGGTCAATATAGTATTTATTGATAAATCCCGCATCGGTCCTGAGGTATTCACCATTGTATTTGATCCGGTTCGTTTCTTCTGAATGCAATCCTACAAATCCGTCAAAATCAACATTATACCGCTGGCTTTCATAATGAAAGAAAAGGCCTTTAAAAACATTGTCGTTCCATTCTTCCAGATGGATCGTATAAGGAGAATAATTGATGAACCGGTCACCGATACCGATGTAGATATCATTTTTAAAATAATAGGTCAGGTTGGCGCTCCATAACAGGACTTTGATACTGTCCTCGTCTTTAAAAGGCTGCAATTTGTTACCGATGGAGAAAAATATCCTTATCTTCTCATAGGGAAGGATATCAAAATTGATCTTGAGATACTGATAAAAGTTATAGTCATATTTCGCATCATTATCATTGTCCAGATAGAATTCAAAGGAACCGTCCCGGACACCAAACGAGTACAAACTGGAAGTTAAAAGTATAATGATAAATAGATTCTTTACTATTCGCATTACCATCCCCAGACAAAGAATTTAATCAGCATCTCGTCATACCGTTCAAAATATTCTTTATTCCGGCTATACTCCAGTTCAAGGTAAACATTATTAACGATATCGCTCTGGATACGGATATAAAAGGAATTCATTTTCTTTTCGCCTTCGGGCAGAGTTCCCTTTGCCATTTCTATCATCTGATAGATGAAAAAGACCCTGAACTGTCTGATCAAATCATTCTTGAGAGTGATCTGCTTTTCCGTAAAGACAGAGCCGTCAGGAAAATTATGATAATAGCTGTTTTTGTAAAGATACCTCTGATATCCCACACCGGGATAAAATCCCAGACCCACATGCTGCTCTACTCCCACCCAGGCGCCTTCCCTGCCGCTGAAGACATTATCATAAGGGTTGATGGTCCGGTTATCCAGGTTCTGATTCATATAAGTCGGATGATACAGAGAATCGACATATTCATATTCAATAAATCCGCGGGTATTGAACTGATATAAAAGGCCTGAGAAGATATCATCGATCTCCATTCTCAATTTGCCGGCATAATATTTTCCGTATTCCATCTTGTCATAATCCATGCGGGTCTTGCCCGCGCCGTAGTAGTTGGTGATGGCCGTGTATTTATCGGTCTTATTCATGGTCAAAGCCCCGAAGTTCTTAAATTCGGCATAATCAAGGAGATTAAAATTCAGTTCCAGGCCGCAAATATTGTTATCATTGATATCAACGTATCCTGATTTGTAATCACGTTTGGTATAATTTTCTCTGAAATAGTAGAATGTCAGATCAGGTGTAAAGACGGGATTCCTGTCCATGGCATACGTGGCTTTCAGACCAGCCCAGAGTGTCGGATACTCCTGTTGCTGGCCTTTGGCGTCATATCCCTTGTCGATGAACCGGTAATCAAGATCAAAATCCACGGGAGGGCTCCATGTGGTCTCATCCGGATTATCCCCGTTATTCGCTATAAAAGTATGGATGTACAGCTGATACGAAGTGTATTCAAAAGCCAGACCCCGGAAAAGGTCATGAACCCAGGGGAAACTCATGGCCACATAAGGCGAATAATTGACCATAATACTTCCCAGCATCATTTTGGAGACAGGATTGAGCTGATATTCCAGAGCCATGGAATTGATAAAAAGGAAGCGGTCATCTTTTTTCCAGTGGAACTGAAGGTATTCGGATTTGAATTTTATCCAGGCCGAGAGGTCTTCTGTTATCTGTGATTTCAGCTTGAAGTTGACCTCCTGAAATATCTCATAGTTCTTGCTCAATTTATTGGTATTATCGCTCAGTTTGCTTTTCAGTTCACTGTACACGTTCACATCCGAGAGCTGTATATCAGGTTTGCCATGGATATATGTCAGACATAACATGAATAAAATAAAAAATAATATCTTTCTCATAATGAACTCCTTGAAATATAATACTATCTTAAATTATAAAATGTAGGGATTCGATTTATCGAATCCGTAAAAAAACCGTTAAAACGGGCTTGATCCCTTTCAGGGAGGCTTCGCCCTCTTCAAGGGCTGCGCTCTAAATCAAGCCCCTACAATAATCTGATTTTTTTAACTGTTTCATTGGATTATTTCTCTAACGACGCCGCTATAACATGCTTGTGCGTGTCATCCGGAAATTCAATAGCGACCAGTTCTTTTCGTTTATCCACGCTGATCTTGGCATTATAAAAAGAGACAGCCGGGTCCCCTTCCTTGCCGGATGTCTCTACGTGTTTGGAACAACTATAAGCTAAATGGTCACCAAATTCAGATTCATTTCTCGTCCATTCACTCAATAACAGATCTCTTGTCTCCTGTGTACCGTCATCATAATACAGGATGAGATCGTTATTCTGATTGCCCCAGTAGCTGTACCCGAATACATTCAATGTTGAATAATGTCCTTTTTTTACCATAACATACTGGCCCATGCTGACCATAATATTATTCTTCCCGTCTTCTTTTTCCGGAAAGAAAAATTTCGTATTGCACCCGTCACAGACAACCCAGCTGTTGGAAGGGGGCAATTCCTCAGCCGGGAAGCCCCAGAAATAACAATCCTGTTTATTATTACCAAAAGCGATCCTGTCCAGATTGTACGGCAGATCCACCTTTATTCCGGGGTTATTATCATAGATAAAGGTTATTTCTTTCTTAATGGTATGCTTTCCGTCATCCTTGATCAAAAGGCCCAGCCTGTGTCTGCTTTTTTCTTTAAACTGAGCAAGGTCAATATCCGCTGAATAAATATCTTTTTCCTTATACAGATCCATGTACGGGCCATCATTGATATTATACTGACAACGTGTAATTTCCCCGTCATCTTTAACATTGAGCCTCAGTTTGAATTTAGACATCAGGACCTTATTATCCTGGATATTGGCTTTGACGACCGGCGCTTCATCATAATTATCAATAAGAACATCCACCTTTTTATAGAGCACCTCGTTATTATCCAGTTTTACCCTGGCCAGAAAAAAACTCTCGCCTTCTTTTAATCTGGTTGTATTGATCCTGACGGAATAAACACCGCCTTTGGAATCGACCGGATTAAAATCCAGATCACCCGCGGCATATTGGACCGATGTGATGTTCTTCTCGGGTTTAATTTTAAACTGGAACAGGGTATTTCCCCGCACACGCTGGTTATCCAGTAAACCAATGGTCTCTATGGCGTAATTCTTTATTTTTTTTCCGTACAGCTTTTGAAGCGTCAAAAACACCGGCTTTATCTTTTTATGGTCCATGGTTACAAGGCCCATGGTCTGATATCCGCCGATAATGGTGAACCAGTCCACAAGCGACCACCATACCATTCCGCTCATCACATGACTTTCCATGAACGCGCGGTAGGTCTTTTCCGCGATCTCGATCTGCTTTTCAATATTCCCCCACTCTTCCCCGGACCATATACCGAACTCTGTGGCGATAATGGGCTTGCCGGGAAAGAACAGGTTCATTTTCTTTAAATTCAGCAGGGTATGGGCATAAGGGTCATCCCAGTAAAAGACACCGAAATAAAAAGTAGCGCCGATCACATCCATATCCCTGTGCGTGTTATCGGTAATATCCGAGGCCACGGCTGACTGGGCAAAGATACGGCCTTTTCTTATTTTTTCACCCAGATTTTTCATCTCCCATAAATACTGCCTTCGTTCATCCTGCCACCCGCATTCATTGGCCAGGCCATTAAAAATAATGGAAGGAGAATTATATTCACGGTAGAGCGTCTCCAGAAGCATCTGCTGTGGGATCTTGCGGTTCTTCAGCTGAAAAATGAATTCCGGGCCGTCAAACCACATCACCGGGATCTCTTCCCATATGGCGATCCCCATCCTGTCAGCCAGGGTATAAGTAAAGGGATGCTGGGGATAATGAGCGGTCCTCAGGAAATTAGCATTCAGATCTTTGATCAGTTTGAAATTATCAAGAATCTTTGACCGGTTTGGCAGATCAATGGCCCTGCCGTCAGGATAGAATTCTTCATGATAGGATACGCCCTGAAAGAGGAAGGGAGACGTCACGTTATTTAAAAATATTTTTTGATTTTTTATTTCAGCTTTTCTGATACCAAATTGATAATAATTCTTTTCAATGATATTATAATTGTTGTCCTTTAAAACAACTTCAAGGATATACAATGTGGGATAGAGCGGATGCCAGAATTTCAGATCACCGGAGAGGGTCTTGCCCGAATAGATATTCCCGACTTTCTTGACCGGGATATCATCGATGGGAATAACCTGATAGGAATCCTTTTTCAGCAATAATTTTTTCTCTTGTCCCTTATAGATAACACTGTTAAAATCAGCCAGATCTTTATGAAAAACAGCCAGAAGGTTGTTATTGTTAATATAGGCTTCGTAGATATTGATCTTGACTCTGACGTTTTTATCTTTTTTATTAAAATTATTCAGAACAATATAAGGATTTAATTTACATTTATTGGGCTCTGTCATTCTATAATGAACATCAACCCTGGCAACGGAAATTTTGCCTGATACTTCAATATAGACATCGCGGTTGATCCCGGTATAATTCCACCAGTCCATCTGTTTATAAGGGACGATATCATGCTCGTTGGCGTTGGGGAACCCATCCATGAGCCAGGGGATATTATCCAGCCGGATGAATATCAGATTCTCCTTGCCGTATTCTACCAGATCAGAAATATTAAAGGCAAAGCTGGTATACCCGCCTTCGTGTGACCCCACCCATCTTTCATTCACCCAGACGTCAACAACATAGTTGGCTCCCAGAAAGAAAAGATTGAGATTTTTATGTCTGAATTTTTCCGGGATAAACACTTTAATACGATAAAGAACACCGTCCTGGTACTTGTCCGGATATTTATTGACACAAAAGGGAACAGGGGCTTGTTTCCAGTCCGTATCCACAAAACTATTCTCATGCGCCTCTCTGGCCTCTTTTTCAAATTTCTTGATAAGCGATCTTTCTCTCTCCTTCAGTGTCAGGCCATGGTCGAGCTTTATTCGTCGGTAACGGCAGGTATCGATCGGGATATAGGTCCTGTCATTCTGTTTATTGAAATCAGGATAGACCCTCTGGCTTTGAAGGAGGACAGAATATTGATCGTTAAATTTCTCGATCTCGAAATTTCCCCGGCTGTATCCGGCAAAGAGTTGATGACTGAAGAGGGAAATGATTAATAATAATACTTTCATTTTCAATTCTGAATTCTGTCTTATAATATATTTTTAATATTTCTTTTCAATCATTATTTTTTATTTTCTTCCAATGACCAGACTAATCGTATGGACAAAGCTGAAATCACTCACAGGCATAATGGAATAATAGAACCCGTAACTCAATTTTTGATAGGACAGATCCACTCCAACACCCATGGATAAAGGATTCACGGAATCATTCATTTTATAGGCGGCAGACAGGGAAAGCATTCTGAACAGATCAAAGACCATGCTGAAAGCGGGATACTGTTCGCCAACGGTATTATAAGAGTAATTCACGTAGAAGCTGGTAGCGAATTTATTAAAGTTAATGAATCTGTATTTTAAACCCGTGTTAACGGTTAGCGGTACAGTCTCATCTTTATTATAAGACTGGAGAGAAAAGCCTAAATTTCTCAATCCCACGCCAAGGCCGACATTATTCTTATCTTTCAGACCCGCGATAACAGGCAGTCCCAGATGATACAGAAATCCCGTATGAAACAACAAAAGTGATGAACTGGAATCCGCCAGGGAAGAACCGGTATAATCGATGTTCAGGCCGAAATTCAATTTTTTGGCGAACGGCAATATGCGGGCTAATAGCAGATTAACAGAATAACTGTTATAATCCAGATCACTGTTATTATACTGGATCGAATCTTTCATATAAAAATATTTTACTCCGGCAATGAAATTGAAATATCTGGCCGGCGCCCCATAGAACACGCTCAGTTTTCTTGTATCCCCGATATTTTCTGTATCAGAAAGAATGATCCCTCTGGAATTGGCTTCCGCAAACCCGGCCGGGTTGCCAAAAACAGAGGCTATGCCGTTATAGGTAGCCAAACCGGACGTGGACGCGATCTCATTGATCCCGCTTTCCGGGATATTCAGAAAATCAAACGTATGAACGAACCCGGCAAATGATAACACCGGTATGATCAACAGGTTTAATAAAATGGCTAACTTTTTCATAATATCACCTCATTTATCAATTCTTCTTGTAGCGGAGCCTTAAGGCTCCGCTTAAGCCTAATAAAAAGGTTAAAAACAAGGCTTATAGACCCTTATTTCCATAGTAGCGGAGCCTTAAGGCTCCGCTACTATGGAAATTTATATATTAATTCATAATCAAGACCTTTTTTGTTGTAACCTTGTTTTGGCTTTTTATTTTTATCAGATATAACCCTGATCCCACTTTGCCGCCGTCACCATCCCTGTTCCACTTGACAGTGCTGTCAGAGGGGGAGATCACTTTGGTGATCTTTTTCACCAGCTGGCCTGAAAGCGAATAGATCGAGATCTCGATCGTTTCTTCTTTTGCCACGGTAAAGTTGAATGTCAGAGCTTCCGCGTCAGGAGACAGATAACCGGTTGACACGTCCACCTCAACCGCTCCTGAGCCGCTGACTGTCACCGCTAACGTATGTGATGTAACACCGGTCATACTGAATACAAGTGAGCCCTCAACGTCTGTAACTTCACCGTTCTGAGCATAGAAATTATCATTACTGAAATAACCGATATTTCCATTTACCTGGATCGTGTACTGCTTGTTTAAAAAAGCGCCTGTAGCCACTGTATTGTATCCCTTTATGGTCAAAGGAATTGTATCCCCGTTATCGGCCGCGATACTGGACGGTTGGATATGAAACTTATTCCAGTCCCCTACGGTGACGTAAGAGTATTGTATATCAACGAAATCATTTGTATCACCGGGTGTTCCGTTAACATCATAGCTACTTAAATCTGATTCCTGAAGTGCTTGAGAAGCGCCTATAAGATCCATTACATCAGGGTCAACACCATTATTTGTCCACCATTGATTATCTCCCTGACATGGGAACCATTCAATAGGATTACCTCCATTATCTGGTTGAACTTCTCTCATGCCATCGAAAAACTCAACATCATCAGCACGGAATCCCCAACCAAAAAGAAAACACCATGCCCGATTTGAAGGATTCCCTATTAAAGAAACAGGTATAGAAATCTCTTTCTCATTCCATTTAATATCCTGAATTCTCAAATTATTCATAGAAACATTTGCATCTCCTATTTTGTTTCCTGTTAAATTATCCCAAATTCTTACTTTCCATGATTCTGCTACAGAAACAGTAAAATCCCATTTAATTTTTGTACTTCTTAATTCTGCTCCTGGCCCAAGATCACCATTTGTACAATGCCCTTGGAGTAAACATGAGGTTCCTGTATTAATATTTGTAGAAATTCCTATAATTTCTGCATCTCTCCAATAATTTGTATTAGCACCCCATGCACGTATATAAATATAAACATTTGTCGTATCCCAGCATACTCTGAATTGATCAATATCAGCTGAATCTTTCCATAAAGGATTATATACTAAGTTGGTTGGATATAAGTAATTACCATCTCCCGTGTCATCATCCTTGGCATCCTGCCAGATAAATTGTCCATCAGTGGCTATGGCAACATTATTATTTGGTGTAGGAAATATACCAGTATTATTTGTCCAGTCAGATCCATTTTGATCAATTTGTATCACCTTTGTTCCAATATATCCTGCTTTTAGAACCAAAGGAATAAAAAATATAAGCAATAAAAAATAAATTAATTTCAACTTCATTTGTATCACCTTCTTATAAAAAATTATTTTACTACTGCTATTTTATTTAATTTTTTATCATTTTCTGTTATCAGATAAGAAAAATAAACCCCATTTTCTACTATACGGCCGCTTTTATATCTGCCATCCCAAAAAAATTTATTTATCCCCTGTCTGGCGCCTTCATTTCCTTTTGTAAATTCCCATTTGTTTACCAGCTTTCCACTCATAGTATAAATATAGACTTTTACATTTTCTTCACTTGTCAATAAATATTCTATACAGGTATTTTCCCTATTTGGATCAAAAGGATTAGGATAATTACAGAAACTGTATTCAGATAATCTTGCTACTACCATAAATTCTATACCATCATTGACCATCCCTTTATGTCCTAAAGCATTCACCGGCCGGCTTTCTGCATAATATTTACTTCCTAAATCCCAATTCACCCTTCCACAATCATATTCCCAATAATCCTTACCTGAAGCTTTGTGCCAAGTATTAGTTATACTGGTCCATTCTACCCCATCCCAGAAAGTTCCTTTATTCAAATCTTTTATCCTTACCTCAATATATTCCAATTCATAACCTGACTGTCCTGTTGACCTGGCTTCCCCTATGATTTTGCCTTTATGGCCAAAGTATATCCCTTCACTTGGATCTATTTTAGTGATACGGGAGTAAAAATAAAAATCTGCTTGCTCTTTGCAAAAATCACTATTTTTAAAGGCTGAATCTATAGAACATACTTTCCAGAATGCATGTTTTGTAGTAGGTATTTTTGATTGATAGTAGCACTGGGAAGGAGTGATCCAGCCCTGAGGTATATTGCCAATATTCGCCTGCCCTCTGGGATAATCGATAACCTCAGAAATATAATCATATACCCCTGTTTGATTGGTCCCAATAGCTATTTTATATCTTAATAAATTCTTTGGAGTATGATCATCCGAACCCGGGCTCCATTTCATTCTCCAATATCCCCCAAAATTTTCCAATTGCATACCAGATGGGATTAAAGGAGGATTATTGTTTATTAAATTTAAATTTCTATAAACTTTCGAATGAGGTGTGTATGGTCCAAATCCGCTACCCCCTGTCATTACTAAGTCTATATCATTATCAGAATCAATATCCCCCATTTGAATACTACTATATTGTACACCTGGATTTAAACTATGATATAAATAATATAGTCCATAGCCATTATTTGTATAAACATTAAAATTACCGCCACCAGTAACAATTAAATCTAAATCCCCATCCGAATCTATATCACCCAATGATATACTACCATCAGTTGCAGCAAGAGCAATATCTTGATACTGATTAAATATCCCTGTGCCATTATTAGTAAATGATAATGTATCTGATCCTCCCATATACCCCGCTATAACTAAATCAATATCATTATCACCATCAACATCTCCAAATACCATATCTCCTTCAAAAATCCCTGGGTTTATATTATTAAATAAATTAAAATTTCCATTACCATTATTTGTGTAAAATTGAAATATTCTTGGTGGTGGTCCGCCAACATTAGTTTTACCAATTATTACGATATCAAAATCTCCATCAGAATCTATATCACCTAAATTAAGATCACCCTCATCAATATTCAATGAAATTTGTTGAGCATTACTAAAATTTCCATATCCATTATTGGTATAAATTTTCAAATCTTTTGTCCCACCATCATTTCCTATTACAACAATATCCAAATCGCCATCCATATCAATATCACCAAGAGATAAATCACTATCATAAATACCTGGTGAAATGTCCTGCAATTCATAAAAATTACCTACTCCATTGTTAGTATATATTTTAAAATACGTACCAGCACCAATACCAGTCATAATTAAATCCAAATCATTATCACTATCTATATCTCCTAGGGCAATATCACCATTATTGGCAACTGGACTTATATTTTGAAATTCACTCAAAACACCTGAACCGTTATTTTTATATACTTTAAAATGACTGCTTCCTCCATCCCATCCCATTAATACGAGATCTAAAGTCCCATTTGAATCAATATCTCCTAAAACAACGCTACTGTAATAAACATCAGGACTCAAATCATACCAATTCGTGAATCTTGCATATAGATTACTTGTAAATATTAAAATAATAATTAATAAACATCTCATTTTAAATTTTTAATTCCACGTTCACATCTCTGGCCTCAAAGTAAAAGCCCAGGTCGGGTTCTGTGAATTTGGGCGGCAGAAAGCCGAAACCCTTGACCGGGTGAAAGCCCGGGCCTTCTATGACCAGAGTGATAAGATTATCCTTCTTCAAAAGGTTTTCCGGGATATAGAACCTGTGCTGGGGCCCGACATTCTCATATCTCCCCAGGAGGAATCCGTTCACGTAGATGAGACACCGGTCAGACAGATCCGATATCTCAAGATAAGCCGGACATTCCCAGTCCTTTTCTTTGTTGAACTTGAATTTCCTGCGGAGCCAGATGATGTTTCCCACATCCTCCTGGAACACGTACTTTTGCGATGTGGGGATCGTTATCCAATGGCTGTCATCAAGGTCAGGCGAGAAATATTTCTTGTTGACTCCTCCCATCTGTTCCTGCACCCTCCACTCCTTTACAATGCTTTTTTTCTCTTTTCCGCTCTCCTTCCATTTGATCTCAACGGGGGAGTAAAGTCCGCTCAGTTTCTTTATGGGCCCCTCGTGAGGATGTGCTTTTGTATGATACGCATTTTCATAACAGACGGCAATAATATTTTTTCCTTCTTTCACCAGGTCTGCAATTTCCAGTTCAGGCGAGCCGATGCCGATCCAGCGGAACCTGCCGTTCACATACACCGTGAACCGGTCCATATTATTGGAATTGATGCGGATCCTGGCTTCCTCTGTTTTTGGAAGAATGAAATCCGTCCTGTACCAGAAATACCCGTGATCAAACAGTCTGGCTTTTTCCAGAGGAGTGGAAGCATTCAATGTAATCCAATTCTTATCATTAAAATCAACATTCTTCTCTTTTGAATCTGTGGTATATCTCCACTGGCTGTTCCATTTAATTGAGTTTTTACTCTTTACTTTTGTATCCCGGACGATTTCATATCGTCCTTTTATCTGTTTAAAGGATATTTTTTTATTATCAAATTTAATATCTTTTATCTTTTTCCCGGACCAGATAATAATCTTGTTTTTTCCGTGCCCATCGGTAAAATTTAACATAATGCCATTCTTACTTTTCTTTATATTTTTCAGATAATTAAAATCGCTCAGCATGATAAGATCATCCTCTATCCATAGTTTATCCGCCTCTTTTTCCGGCAGGATAATAAAGTAAGCAGGGCCGACTTTCAGGATCGTCATTTTAGAATGAGAGTAATTGATCCTTTTACATTTTTTATTAAATGTTGATATCTTTGCCCTGCCTTCCACCACCTCGATCGTTTCAGGACAATCAACGACCATCTCGCCTTGTATACTATCTTTTCCCTGAAAAATGAAATGTTCTTTCTTGTCTATTGTCTTTCTGGCTATGATCTCAGAGGTAGAATAAACAAGCCGGGTATTGTTCCCCACATAGAAATCAACAGGTAATAATAGACATGTCTTTTTTGGCAGGCTCATATCGGTTTGCGGGAATAAAACCTTTTCTTTTAAGACAGTTGAATCCAATTTTACTCTGATTATCTTTTTCTCATCTTCCAGATTTCTTATTAAAACCACAGCGCCTTCGGGAAACCGTCTCATCATGATCTTTATATTTTCAAAGCTTGCATCAAAATTATTCTGTTTGCTTATCTGCATGCTTCCGATCCTGACGATCTCTTCTCCCCCTTTATTAAAATCGATGCCCTGATAGGAGGTCTCCCCTTCAAAGATGAGGGAGGGAAAAGATCTTAGAAAATAGGAAAATTTTCTTGCCAGATGATACTTTTCATGGATTTCACCCCATTCCCTGACAGGAGCAGCCCCAAAATCAAATGTGGTGCAGATACCGATCCCGCCGTAATCTCCTTTGGCCGGCCAGTAAGGAAAAGAAGTCCCTCCGGCCATCATATAGTAGTTGAAAACACTGGCCCCATACGCTATAACGGTCTTGGTGATGGCATCCATCACTTCGGTTTCGACATTATAAATGGGTTTATCAAACTGGGCGAACCACCCGGTTTCCAGCTCCAGTATCATCAGAGGCTTATCAGGCTGAACACGCCTGGATTCTTCTATCTTCCGGTCAAAATCATTGAATTCCCACATCCATATCCATGGGATATTGGGATAATACGTGTGGGTGTTGATGATCTCTGTTCCCAGGATACACATCCCCTCATTGGTAAAAGCAGGAACATCAATGCCCGCTTCGCGGTTAAACTTTAACAGGGTCAATAGATATTCCCTGGCTTCCTTCTGGCTGATGGTCAATTCTTCTGACATTTCGATCAGATGGTCATATTCATTCTCTACCTGGATAAGGACAATATTACCCCCGTTTGTTATTAAGAAAGGTTTGATTATTTTAGCCACTTCCACATACCATTCTTTGACGATCTTTAGATATTTCTCATCAGGAAGGCGAAGCGGAACATCTTTTTCTAAAAGCCAGTGCGGGAACCCCCCAAAGTCCCACTCGGCGCAGATATAAGGGCCTGGTTTAATGATGACATACATCCCGAACTTTTCACATAAACGTAAGAAATGGGGCAGGTCCCTGTCCTGCTCCCAGTTCAGTTTTCCCTCTTCTTCTTCATGAAAATTCCAGGGGATATACGTGGTAACGAGATTGCATCCGGCCTGTTTGATCTTGGTCAGCCTGTCTTCCCATAAGGCTTTTGGAGTTCTGAAATAATGGAACTCGCCCCCGAAAAGGATGAGCCTTTTCCCGTTTACCAGTAAACTTTTTCCATCGTACGAAATATCGGCCTTTTTACCCATCAGGACCTCCCATCCCTTTGATGTTTACGCAAACATAATATAACCTAACATAATTCCGTTGTCAAGCTTTTTTACAATGATTTTACAGACTCCCTTACCACCAGTTTGGTCTCCATCACGCGGGACTCGGCCCATTTATCCTGCAGGATATTCTCTATTAAAAGTTTGACGGCCTCAAATCCCATCTGGAAGGTCATCTGATGGACCGTGGTCAATGGAGGATTGCTGTATTTGGCTGAAGGGATATCATCAAATCCCACGATCGATATGTCACCAGGAACCCCGAGTCCGGTCTCCTGAACAGCCCTGATCGCGCCGATAGCCATCAGGTCATTGGCGGCAAAAACAGCCGTAGGCCTG
This sequence comes from Spirochaetota bacterium, assembly GCA_016931325.1. Lineage (GTDB taxonomy): Bacteria > Spirochaetota > JAHITG01 > JAHITG01 > JAFGFC01 > JAFGFC01. Next base: position 16,226 of record JAFGFC010000067.1, read on the forward strand.
TCCTTCAGTCCTAAAAGATCTTTCATTTTATAATACCCTGTTATCTCTGTAAAATCCCCCTCTCTGATATAATCATCCTTATGGGAAATCCCGTTTTTCTTCAGTGTGGATTTATAGCCGAAAAGACGGTCCCTTCCATTGGCAACCGTTTTCCAGCCTGCTATATGAGCGATCTTTTTATGTCCCTGATCTATTAAATACTGCACGGCTTCTGATGCTCCACCCCTGTTATCAGCATCCACAAACACAATTCGTTTATCAGAACTGCCGGCCTGATGCCCGTCCAGAACAACAAAGGGCACCTTTTTTTTAACTATTATTTTCAATTGATCATCTTTCACAGGCGGGGCTATGATCAGCATTCCGTCAACCCTTCTCTCCTGATAAAGTTTCTGATAATCGATCATTCCCGAATCATCCCGGGCCGGATACAACAACATCCCGTAACCGGCTATCGCGCAGTACTGCTCCACGCCTCTTAACAGCTCTAGATAATACTGTGTTGAAAATAAATGAGAACAGGTAGGGATCACAACACCAATAGCCTCTGTCTTATTCCTGTTCAGTCCCCGCCCCAGAACATTAGGATAGTATCCCAGTTCTCTTATGGCTTTTAATACTTTTTGTCTGGTATTTTCATCCACATTGATTTTTTTATTGATCACTCTGGACACGGTCATAAAGGAAACGCCGGCCTTTTTGGCCACATCTCTCTGGGATGCCAATTTTTATCCTCCTTTATGTTTACGTAAACATATTATACATCATTTTCTCTAAAATGTCAAGTCTTTTTATATTTTTAATCAAAATAAAATTAAACAGCCTATTGACAAATTAGGCTATGTGGTTAAATAATCTATAGAAATTTTAACTATTGTTTTTAAAGGAGGACTAAAATTATGGGTAAAGTGATAGGAATAGATCTGGGTACGACAAATTCTGTTGTTGCTGTGATGGAAGGCGGTGAGCCTGTTGTTATAGCTAACACAGAAGGCGGACGGACAACTCCGTCTGTTGTGGCCTTTACCAAGAATAATGAACGCCTGACAGGGGCCATTGCCAAGCGTCAGGCTGTAACCAACCCGACCAATACAGTATTTTCCATTAAACGATTTATGGGTAGACGATATGATGAAGTGAAAGAAGAAATGAAACTTGTCCCTTACAAGGTGATAAAAGGACAGAACTATGATGCCCGTATCGAAGTGGGCGGCAAAGTATATTCCCCCCCTGAAATATCTGCTTTTGTGCTTCAAAAGATGAAACAGACCGCTGAAGATTATCTTGGTGAGAAAGTAACTGATGCCGTGGTAACAGTTCCTGCTTATTTTAATGATTCCCAGAGACAGGCGACCAAAGATGCCGGAAAAATTGCCGGATTAAATGTATTAAGGATCGTTAATGAACCGACTGCCGCATCTTTAGCGTATGGCCTTGATAAGAAAAAGAATGAAAAGATCGCTGTGTATGACCTGGGAGGCGGTACATTCGATATATCCATCCTCGAACTGGGAGACGGTGTCTTCGAGGTAAAGTCGACTAACGGGAATACGCATCTTGGCGGTGATGATTTTGATCAGAGGATCATTGATTATGTGGCTGATCAATTTAAAAAAGATCAGGGGATCGATATACGCAAAGATCCCATGGCCCTGCAGAGATTGAAAGAAGGATGCGAAAAGGCCAAATGTGAGCTTTCCAGTTCTACAGAGACTGAGATCAATCTGCCTTTCATTACCGCAGATCAGTCCGGCCCAAAACATTTGAATGTAAAACTGACAAAAGCCAAACTGGAACAGTTGATCGGAGATCTGATAGAATCAACCATTGATCCCTGTAAAGCAGCCCTTCAGGATGCCAAACTGTCTACAGATGATATCGATGAAGTGATCCTTGTGGGCGGTTCCACGAGAATTCCCAAAGTACAGGAAACCGTAAAAAATTTCTTTAAAAAAGATCCTCATAAGGGAGTTAATCCTGATGAAGTCGTTGCCGTTGGCGCGGCTATTCAGGCCGGGATCATTAAAGGAGAAGTAAAAGATGTTCTGTTACTTGATGTAACCCCTCTCTCCCTTGGTGTCGAAACATATGGCCATGTTACCACAGTTCTGATCCCAAGGAACACCACCATACCCCATGAAAAGAAAGAGACATTTTCAACAGCCGCTGACAGCCAGACCTCTGTTGAGATCAATGTGCTTCAGGGTGAAAGGCCGATGGCGCCTGATAATCGTTCTCTTGGTAAATTCATCCTTGACGGGATTCCGCCAGCTCCGCGAGGAGTACCTCAGATAGAGGTTAAATTCGATATCGATGCTAACGGGATCCTGCATGTATCAGCCAAGGACCAGGCAACCGGAAAAGAGCAGAGCATCCGTATTGAAGCGTCAAGCGGGCTTTCTGATAAAGAAGTGGATAAAATGGTCAAGGATGCAGAAAAATTCTCTGAAGATGATAAAAAGAAAAGAGAAATGATCGATGAAAGGAATAAACTGGACAGTCTTATCTATGAGACCGAAAAGAATATGAAAAATCTCAAGGATAATCTTTCAACAGAAGATGAAAAAGTCCTTAATGATGAATTGTCCACAGCCAAAGAAGCGATTAACAAAGAAAATCTTAGCAGTATAAAATCCGCCTATGAAAGCCTTTCACAGGCCTGGTACAAGATATCTGAAAAGATTTATAAAAAGACAGGCCAGGCTCCCGGTGCCGGCACTACCGCTGACGCGGCCGCTCAGGCGGCTCAGGAAACAGCCGAGGCTCAGGAAGCAGAATCCAAAAAAAGTAAAAAAGGCGGCAAGGGTAAAAAAGGTAAAAAATCAGACGATGACAATGTCGTTGATGCCGATTATAATGTTGTAGAATAGATCACTCAAGATCTTGAAATCTTGATTTTAAAATCTTGAGCGCGTGAAAATGCCGCATCTTGGCGGCATTTTCACTTATTTTCAATCTCTTCCCGATCTCTTTATAACTCAATCCCTGAAAGTCTTTTAACAGGATGACCTCTTTGTATTTATCTGAAAGGCCGATGATCGCCTGCTCCATTTCTCCCAGTGTCTCTTCCTCAAGTATTTTTTCATCGATACGTTCGGGCGAGATCTGCAGTTCCAGATCAACATACTTTTCTTTTATCTTTTCTTCTTTCTTATAATAATCACTGGCCGCATTTTGTACCATCTTGTACAGATAGGTTTTTAAATCGCTTTTAAATTTGAATTTTGGAAGATAATGATATAATTTCAGGAATATTTCCTGGGTGAGATCTTCGGCATCCTCGATCGAACGTAAAAATTTTAATGCGATCTTGAAGACGTATCTGTGATTGAGTTTGACGATCTCTCCGAAAACATTATGATCACCTTTCTGAAAACAGCGTACCAATTCTTCATTCTTGACTTTTGACGAACCCTTCATGGGAATAAGGAATTTTCTCCCCCTTTTTTTATATTAAAATACAATTTTTAATTTGCAATACCCTCGCTTCGCGGGGCACCCTGTCTGTAATACCACAAGGGTACTAGGTCTGCAATCAACTACCTATATCTTTTCTGAATACCATACCTTTGAAATATATATCTTTCATGGCGTTATAAGCCATCTTGCTGGCCTTTTCAAATGTCCGGGCCACGGCGGTCACATTTAATACCCTGCCGCCATTCGTGCAACAAACATTATCTTTCACTTTTGTGCCGGCATGAAAGATCATCACACCGGGTTCTTTTTTACCTCTCAATCCTGATATTCTTATTCCTTTTTCATATTTCCCCGGATAACCCCCGGAAGCCATCACAACGGCAATACAGGTTCTCTTCTTCCACTTTATCTTTATTTTATCCAGTTTTTCCTCTATGACAGCCATAAGGATATCCACCAGATCAGTTTTCAACAGGGGGAGAACAACCTGTGTCTCAGGGTCACCAAAACGGCAATTGAATTCTAATACCTTGTAACCCTCGTCTGTTTTTATGAGACCGGCATACAGGACACCTTTGTATTTCGCGCCCTCTTTTTCAAGCCCCCTCAGAGTGGGAAGGAAGATCTTGTCCTTTATATACTGTAACTCTCTTCCAGGGATCCTGACAGGGGCAAAGGCTCCCATACCGCCGGTATTGGGCCCCTTGTTATGATCCTTAAGCCTTTTATAATCACGCGAAAGAGGCATAAGGGAAACAGTATGCCCGTCCGAAAATCCCAGGACCGTGGTCTCTTTTCCCTGAAGAAATTCTTCTATGACGACCTTTTCGCCGGCCGGGCCAAAGGCTTTCTTCTTCATAATATCATCCAGAACATTTTTGGCCTGAGAAAAAGTGTTGACAATAAAAACCCCCTTGCCTTTGGCCAGACCGTCTGCCTTGATCACGGTCGGATACTTGATCGTCTTGATATGGGTTAATGCTTTTTTAAGATCTGCAAAAACAGCAAAACGGCCTGTCGGGACATTATTCTGATTCATTATTCTTTTAGCAAAGCATTTGCTGGCCTCGATCTGCGCGGCTTTTTTTATTGGCCCGAATACTTTTAGCCTGTTCTTCTGGAACGCATCGACGATCCCTCCGGACAAAGGATCCTCAGGGCCCACGACAGTGAGATCAACCTTGTTCTCCCTGGCAAATTTAACGATCTGATCAATATCTTTCTCAGGATCAAACAGGGGATAACACTCGGCCATCTCGTACATGCCGCCATTACCCGGGATCGCGTAAATTTTATCCACCTTTTTACTCTGGGACAATTTCCATACAAGTGTATGCTCCCGTCCTCCCGATCCGATCACCAGGACCTTCATATCCAACCTCCTTGAAATCTATTTGGGATTATTCTTTTTGAAAAATCTATTTTACTTGAAGGAAATTCAGTTTTCAACAGATTTATATTATTTTTTCCTGCCTTTTGATTTTTTAACCGTTCTGGTCTTTTCCTTGTGCCTCTCTTTTTGTGTTCGTTTTATCTTTTTGATTCTTGTCATTCGCCTTCCGTAGGACCCGGAACCGGAAACGACAATGCTGTCCCGACCTTTTTCTTTGGCTTCATATAAGGCTTTATCCGCTTTTTCTAAAAACGCCAGTCTGTCCTGTCCTTCTTCCAGCTGAGATATACCTATACTTAACGTCACTTTCAGTTCTATGACTTTTTTGCCCATATTATAGAGAACACTGTTATCTTTGATCATGGACCAGATCTTTTCAGCGGTGATCCGGGCTCCCTTAATGTCTGTTTCAGGCAGGATCAGCACAAACTCATCCCCCCCGTACCGGCAGGGGATATCACTTTTTCTGGTCTGCTCTTTAATTACATCGCTCACAAAGGTAATGATCAGATCTCCTGCCTGATGTCCATATTCATCATTGAAATTTTTAAAATGATCTATATCAATAATGACAAGGCTTAAGGCCTTGTTGTATTTCTCAGCCTGTTCAACACTTTGCATGAGATAATTATCAAAAAAGATACGGTTATAAAGACCGGTCAGCCCATCTGTCACGGCTCTTCTGTAAAGTCTCGCGTTTTCAATGGAAACACCCGCCTGACCGGATACAAGGTCCAGCACCATCAGGTCTTCCTGGCTGAAAAGCCCGCTCACAAGACGGTTATCCAGATAGATCACTCCCAGCATTTCTCCCCGGGACATGATAGGAGCGCAAATAATGGATTTCAGACCGTAACGAACAACAGAAACCTGACCTTTGAACTGGGCATCTGTCCCGGCATCTTCTATGATCAAAGGTTTCTTCTGGTCTTCCACTTTTTCTATAATACTCCAGCTCATGCCAAATCCCTCCCCCTCTATCTCCCGTTTTCCGACATTCTTCATGACCCTTATCTGGAGCTTTTTCCTGGCTTCCTTTTCTTCAGGATACAGGAAAAGAATTCCCCTTTCCGCCCCCACCAGCTCGATCGTGCGTGTCATGATCTTGTCCAGCAATTCATCCAGGTCCAGGATGGAGGAAAGATAACGCGATGTATCCAGAACCGTTGTCATTTTCCGTTCAGCCTTTAACCGGTCCTGGGGGGTGATCTCCTCAACTTCTTCAGGAGTCGCCTTTAAACCCAGTTTATCAGAACAGCGTTTCATATAAAGCCTGGCGTTGATCTCGTTAAAGATATCAAAAGCCTCTTGCCACCTTGTCCTGGCTTGGTCGTTTTTGCCTATAGAATCTAAAAAGTCACCGTACTCGTAAAGACTTCTTCCCAACTCATATGGTCTGTTTATTAAATGGGCATGATTAATACTCTTTTTAAAAAATCTTTGCGCTTTGGTTTTTTTCTTTATTAGGGCATAATATTTACCTGTTACCCGCAAAGCGGCGGAATAATGATTGGCCCAATGTTTTATTTCTTTTAATGCCTTTTTACAGGTTTTTTTTATCTGTTTTATTTTTTCTTTCTTTTCTTTTAATTCAATTCCTTGATTTTTCTCTTTATATTCCTCTATATAGGCATCAGCCATGTGATGATATAAGATCGATGTCCAATCTTTTAAAAAATTATTCTCTTTATATAATTTTTCCGCCTTTTTCAGATACTCGATACTTTCATTCCATTCTTTCTTTTCTAAAAGTAATTCCCCCATATGAATATAAGCGTAACACATTATATATAGAATTTTTTTTTCTTCACTTAGACCGATCGACCTTCTAAACCATTCCTCTGCTTTGTCAAAATCTCCTAATTCAAGATAAGCCAGACCGATACTACTTTCCGATGAACATGTACCATAATCATCTTTTATTTTTTCACTTATCTCTAAATACTCCATAAAGCTGGAAATAGTTTCTTTATATCGGCCCAGAT
>JAFGFC010000068.1 GCA_016931325.1 Spirochaetota bacterium
AAAATTCTTAAAATCAGAAGCCGCCTGAATTAGTTTGTAGTGTTTAGTGATTAGTCAATATAATATTTCGAACTATGCTGATAGACAAAAGTTAAATATTTCATGAGGATGATAGAATGAAGATCGAAGTATCGGCTACCAGGATGGAGTTGTTGCGACTGAGAAAAAGGCTGGCTCTGGCCAGGAGGGGACATAAACTTTTAAAAGATAAACAGGACGAGTTGATGAGGAAATTTCTGGAGTTAATAGAAGAATATAAGAAAAGCCGAAAACAGACGGATCAGGATCTTTTGGATTTTTACAAAGAATATTACAGAGCCACAATAGAATACAGTGAAGAAAGGCTAATGGCTTTATTTTCTTATCCCGAGTTGGAGCTTGACATGCAATCTGAAATAGTGCCTGTAATGAACCTTCGCCTGCCAAAATTTCAAGTCAAAACCAACAAAGAGATAAAGTGTTTTGGGGTCAAGGATGTCAATGTGGGAATTGATTTTTCTCTGGCCAGGATGAAAGGTTTTATTCCCCATCTGGTCAAGCTGGCAGAGGTCGAGAATAATGTCAAAGAGCTGGCTCTGGAGATCGAACGGACGAGGCGCCGGGTCAACGCTCTTGAATATATTCTTATACCCGATCTGGAAGAGACCATCGATTATATCAGTATGAAGATCAGTGAAGTTGAACGATCAAATCTGACTCGCCTTATGAAAGTCAAAGAGATTGTTGAAAGGCATTAGAATATACTGATAAACGTCAGCTTTTTTTAACTAATATTATTGATACGAAATGACGATATTTTATAATAATTGGAAAAGAATTCTGTGGCTCGTTTTCTTTTTAATCTTAGGTATCAGTATCGATTTTATTGTCCCCCGAAGGGGATTTTTAAAAGAATTTGTCCGGATGGACTGGCTCTTTGATAAACACAGGAAGAAAGACAATAGCCTATCCTCTAAGGGAAAAGAACTGATAAAAGTGAGGATATCCGGCAGTGTCCGTCAGAAAGGCATCATGGTTGTTGAAAAAGGCACGACGCTCATCAGCCTGGCGAAAAAATGCGGATTGAAACAGGAGGCTGATACACAGTCCCTTCCTTCTATTGTCCTGGAAGATGGGAAAGACTATCATATTCCGTATAAGAAGGTAGAGACAGATCAGAGGATTAATATCAACACGGCTGATGCCGGTGAGATCGAACGGATTCCTCTTATGACAGAAAGAATGGCTAAAGAAATTGTTGAATATAGAAAAAAATATGGTAAAATAGATAGGTTAGAAGAAATTATGCAAATTAGCGGAATAGGCAATAAAAAATTCAGATTTTTTAAAAAATATTTAACAACAGGAGAATAAAAATGGGAACACATGATTTTGATGACATCCCAACCGCCGATATTTTTGACAGTGATTTTGATAAACCTCTGGTGAATTCTGAACCCGAAGTATCCGTGAAAGGGGAAGAGGACTTTTTAAGTGGTGAGGAAGTGGTGTTTTCTGATAACGATAAACAAATTGATTATACAACCATGGGAGATTCAGATTCTTCATCTGATATGGAAAATATCATAGAAGACAAAGAGACTGAGCAGATCGTGGTGGAAAAGATCAAACAGGAGACAAGCCGGTACTCTAAACCGGAAAAGGAGGATGGATCTTTTTTTGATGAATCAGATACGGACGAATCCATCACGCTGTCCAGTGAAGAGATGAGTAATATCCTGGAAGATACTCCTGAAGAACCGGTATCTACATCAGTGGAGGAACCCCGGATCCAGTCTTCAGGCATATCAGAGGAACCTGTTATGGAGAGCCTTGAGGATATTCCTGAGGTATCAGGATTCGAAGAAGAACCGACAGAGACATTGTCTGAAGAAGATGTGTCTCTTCATGAAGTTCCGCAAGCCGAAGAGATCAAACTCGAAGATTCACAGGCTCAACTGGAAGAAGTGGAACCTCTGTCCAGTGAAACACCGGAAGAGACAATACCCGTCATGACAGAAGAGGAACCCTTTTCAACAGATGCTTTGGATACCACACTATCAGAAGAGCCTTCCCTGGAATCGATCCCTGAACTGGAAGAAGAAGTTCCCACTGTATCGTTAGATGACGAGATCCCTGTTATAGAATCTTCATTTGAGGAACCAGAGACTGCTGACACCCAAAAGGAAGAAGGGTTTTTTGAAGATGTTGAAGACGAATCCATCAGCCTGTCCGGAGATGAACTGGATAACATCTTGAAAACAGCCGAGGTTGCAGAAGAACCGGAAGATTCAGACGAACAACCGGCAGAGGTTTCCCAGGAAGTTTCTGCTCAGGTAGAGCTGGAGCAAATTGATCTGGACAAAGGTCTGGAAACTTTGGAAGAACCTTCAGAAGACATGGGTGTCCAGGGTCCGGAAACAATAAGTACTGATGAAATAACAGTTGAAGAAGAGATCCCTCCTTTAGAAGAAGGCGGTGTTCTGGAAGAAGCCCCGGTTTCAGCCCTGGAACCTGTAAAAAAAGAAGATCTGAAAAAAGTCCTCAGGCATCTTGATGCTTTTCTTGACAATCTTCCTGATAATGTGATTAGAGAATTTGCCCAGAGCGAATATTATTTGCTTTATAAAAAGATATTACAACAACTGGGTGTTTAAAGATCTTTTTTATCAGGATTAAGAGCTGAATTATCTATTTCATTTTCATTATATCCTTCAGTGTCGTGGTTTTTAATTTATCCTCAATAATTTTTGATAAATTTTCAATAAATTTTCTTGTATGACAGGTTTTGACTTTTTTACAGGTCTCAGGCCTGGCTACGCAGTGAGATAAAGTCAGATCCTGATTGAAGGCTTTGAAAACGGAAAAGGTTTTTATCTTTTCGGGATCTTTGGCCATGATATATCCCCCCTGTTTTCCTCTGAATGATTTAATAAATCCTTTTTTTTCAAGAGGGCCGGCCACCTGCCTTAAAAACAGGTTGGATACATTCATGATCCTGGAAAGTTTTTTAGTACTTGTCCTTTTTTTTGATTTAGCTAAAAGTACCATCATCCTCAAACCATATCGGACCTTGACGGGGATTTTCATAATGAATTAACATAATAGATAATATTTCAAAATCAAATGATATTTTAAACCACCGAGGGCTCTGAATACACCGGGTTAAAGTAGAAAATTAAATAATAATATAATGCATTAAAAGTTTGAGTCCCTGCGGGAGGCTTCGCTCTGAATTCTTCGATCATTCATGGAAATTTCCTTTCACTTGACAATGATGAACGATATGATTAATTTTAAAGGATCAAGGCAGATGACGAAATATGATAAAAGAGAAAAAAAATGCCCTTTTAATTGTTGATGTACAGAATGATTTCTGCCCCGGCGGGAAACTGGCCGTGAAGGACGGTCATAAAGTGATACCCATCATTGAATCAATATCGCATAAATTTTTTAAAAGAATAGCGACGCAGGATTGGCATCCGCGGGACCATATATCCTTTGCTGTGAACCATCGGGATAAAAAAGAATATGATCTGATCGAAGCCCCCTACGGCAAACAGGTCTTATGGCCCGTCCATTGTGTTGCGGGTACAAAAGGCGCTGATTTTCATCCCGATCTGGATAGAAAAAATATCGATCTGATCATCCGAAAAGGGACTGATCGAATGATCGATTCCTATTCGACTTTTATGGAGAATGATAAGCATACACCCACCGGCCTTGAAGGGTATTTGAAAACATTGGGAATAAGCCGGGTATTTTTAACGGGTCTGGCGACGGATTATTGTGTTCTGTTTTCCAGTCTGGATGCCAAGGCTAAAGGTTTTGAGGCGTTCGTTATCATAGATGCCTGCAGAGGTGTCAATGTCCCTGAAAAAAATATAGAGAAAGCCCTTGACCTGATGAAGAAGAACGGGATCCATATCATTGAGTCATCCGGATTAAAGCCATGAAAAAATCCTTCGATCTTTCTCTTTTAACGGATCTTTATGAACTGACCATGATGCAGGGTTATTTTTTTAATGCTCCCGGCCTTAAAGGGGTCTTTGACATGTTTTTTAGAAAGATGCCCTTTCAAGGAGGGTATTCTGTTTTTGCCGGATTGGAGGACGCCATCCAGGCGATTCTTAATATACGATTTTCCGATCAACAGATCGATTATTTAAATTCGCTGCACCTCTTTGAAAAAAAATTTTTACAGTTTCTTAAAACCTTTGCTTTCACCGGTGATATTTATGCTCTGAAAGAGGGTACAGTTGTGTTCCCCAATGAACCCCTGATCCGTGTAGAAGGAAATATCATTCAGACCCAATTGATCGAAAGTATGCTTTTAAATTTTATCAATTTTCAATCGTTGATCGCGACCAAAGCCTCACGCATAGCGCTGGCTGCCGAAGGAGATGCCATTTTAGAGTTTGGTTTAAGAAGAGCTCAGGGAGTCGACGGATCGTTATCCGCTTCCCGCGCGGCTTTTATTGGAGGGGCTCAGGCTACCTCCAATGTCCTGGCCGGGCAAATGTATGATATCCCTGTAAAAGGGACCATGGCTCACAGCTGGGTCATGAGCTTTGATAATGAATTTGATGCCTTTGAGAAATATGCTGTGATGTATCCTGATCAATGTATCCTTCTGGTCGATACCTTTGATACACTTAAATCAGGTATTCCCAACGCGATCAAGGTATTTAAAAAGATGAAAGCCAGGGGCATAAAAAATTACGGTATCAGGCTGGACAGCGGGGACCTGGAATACCTCAGTAAAGAGGCCAGGAAGATGTTCGATACCAGCGACCTGAAGGAGACCAAGATCTTTGCCTCTAATGAACTTGATGAGTGGATCATATCACAATTAAAGCAGAACAAATCACCGATTGATGCCTGGGGTGTCGGGACTCGCCTGGTTACAGGGGAAGGGGAGGGTGCTTTATCAGGAGTGTACAAGATCGTGGCAAAAGATGAAGGCAGGGGTTTTACCGCCTGCATCAAGATATCCAATAATCCGGAAAAGATATCCAATCCCGGAATAAAGAATATTTATCGATTTTATGACAAAGAAGGTATGGCTATTGCGGATCTGGTATTTCTGCAGGAGGAAGAAAAGAAATTAACAGCAAAGATCAAAGCCAGACAGCCGATCCGGTTCAATCACCCCAGTATCGATTACGCCTGTTTTATTCTGGAAGATTATTCTCACGCCGTGAAGTTGTTGGAACCGTATGTATTAAAAGGGAAAAAAGTTAAAAATAGCACGTCGTTAAAGGATATTCAAATTTTGGCCGGAAAAGAGGTTGACGGTTTGCATCCGACTTTTAAAAGGCTGTTAAATCCTCATATTTATAAAGTCAGTATCTCTGATGATCTGAAAGAATTAAAGGGGACACTGGTCAAAAAGTACTGTGACCCGTGTCATTATTAAAAAAGCGTTTCTTTAGCCATTCAAGGTCTTTTCCGATAATAACATCACATGATTAAGACAATAATTCCTTTTTTAATTTTTATATGCCTTACCCTCTCTTTATTTTCCGATGACGGGACAGACTATAACAGGGTAAGAGTCCTTGTATTTAAGGCTGAAAAGATCGATCTGAAACTCGAAGGAGATTTTCAATTGATCAACCTGTTGACAAAACAGATGATCGCTCCCATCAGGAACGATCGGGTTTCTTTTCATTTAAAAGAAGGAAAGATCAAAATAGAAAACGTGGGCCTTTTTTCTGGTATGATCCAGATAAAAAATATCAAAGGGATCATTCATAATGGAAAGTATGCCTATACAGGGGATTTCTATATTGTTTCCAAAACAAACACACTCTTAGCGATCAATGATATTGATGTGGAAGAATATCTCAAAGGTGTGTTACCCAATGAGATATCTCCCAAATGGAACCAGGAAGCCATCAAAGCCCAGGCCGTTGCCGCCCGGACTTTTGCTTATTTTTATAAATTAAAGAATGCCGATCAGCCGTATCATCTGAGTGCTAATACCCTTTCTCAGGTTTATTCAGGCCAGGCCGGACAGATAGAAACCTTTGCCAAAGCCATAAAAGAGACTGAAGGGGAGATACTGGTGCTGGATAACAAGCTGATCGCGGCTTATTTTCATTCTGTATGCGGCGGTCATACGGAAAGCGCTGAAAAGGTCTGGGGGAGAAAGGTGGATTATCTCACAGGTGTACCCTGTAATTATTGCCGCCAGGCCAAGTATTATCGATGGGAAGTATCTTATACAGAAGAAGAGGTCATCCGGAAACTGAAAAAAAGCGGATTTGATCTTTCAGGAATATCCGATATCAGAGGCGCTCAGCGAAGCTCATCAGGCCGATGGATCTCTTTAAAAATAAGAGGCAAGCCAAAAGATATAATGATGAATGGCAATACGTTCAGATTGATCCTGGGAGCGGAAAAGTTGCGAAGCACAAAATTTGTAATAAGACGTGTAAGAGATGGATTCAAGTTCATGGGAAGGGGTTGGGGGCATGGTGTCGGGATGTGCCAGTGGGGCGCCAGAGGTATGGCCGAGAGGGGGTATAAATATTATCAGATCCTTCGTTACTATTTCCGTCGCACAAAGCTGGTCAAGATCCATCCGCGGTATTTGAGATCGCAACAAGAATAACATGATGAATTAACCACTGAATCCACAGAGTTCACGGATTTTTTCAACTCATTAAAAAAATAAATTACATTTATTTGACATCATGGTCCGTATATTTTTTATTTCAGTGTCTTCTGTGTGTTCAGTGGTTTTTTCCAAGTATGCTGAGACAAAGTTATTGACATTTATCCGACAAGTATGTATTTTTATGGAAATGTCAGCCGGAAGGAGAAAATAATGAAGAAACCTTTAATTCTGCTTTTCCTGATACTTTTTGCATCCTTTCTTTATGCTTTTGAAAAAGAGAAAGCCACATCAATATACCGGGAGAAGGTCATCATTGCGGATTTTGGCGAACATACTTCCATTGAAGGATTGGGCAAAGCGGTATCTGATGAGATCATAGCGCTCTTTGTCCAGACGAAACGGTTCGATATTATTGAAAGGGGGCGACTGCAGCAGATCCTGGAAGAACAGCAGATGCAGTTGAGCGGCCTGATCAATACCGAGGATGCCGTCAGGGTAGGCAAGATAGCCGGTGCGAAATACATTATCTTCGGTTCTGTTACAGGAGCGGACGCCACCCATTCAGAAGAAGAAAAGACGGTCGTTGAAAAGACAAAATCCGGCAAAGTAAAAAAAGACCGGTATATCCTGACCTCCTGGCGGGGGACGGTCAATCTGTCGGCCCGTCTGGTGGATATCGAGACAGGCGTTGTGCTCTTGGGCAAGACCGTAACCGGATACGGAAATAACGAGGAAAAAAGGGAGGCTGAAGACAAGACGTTCCTTGAAGGCATCATCAATATTGTTACCAGCAAGGATGAAGATAAAGCCAAAGAGATCTATTTCAAGCAGGGTGATCAAAAAGTGATCGGACTGGCCAAAAGGGACGCGGCTGTAAAACTGGTGGAAGATTTTCTGGAAGAGTTCCCTCTCACCGGTTATGTCCTTTCTGAAGAAGAAGGGGATTATCTGATCGATCTGGGCACGGAAAAAGGTCTGAACGCCGAAGCCAATCTGCAGGTGATCGGCAAATCAGAATATGTGAAACATCCTGTAACAGGAGAGGTCATTAAATCAAGAACAGACTCCTTAGGCTATTTAAAGGTGATCGACCTGGGCCCGGGTGTTTCCAAGGCCAAATTCGTCAGAGGAGATGAGGACAGGATGAAGCCAGGTGACAAGGTCCAGGTGGTGGATCCCATATTTGTCTGGCACAGGGCTTTAGCGTCCTTTGTGTTTCCGGGCATGGGTCAGTTTCTGGAAAAACGGTGGGGAACCGGGATATTCTTTTTGCTCTTTGAAGGAGCTCTTTTGGGCACGTCCTATTATTTTTATTACAGGAGCACGGATTCCTTTTTAAAAGAACAGACCATGTTCGACACTGAAGTCTGGGATGAAAAGACCGGAGAGCAGTATGATACAGCCCGAAGGCAGGCTCTGGTGGGGATGTGGATCTTTATTGCCATGGAAGCCATTGTCCATATCTGGGATACGATCGATGCCGGATACCCGGCTGAAAGGAACCAGAGCATAACGTCCTATGCCCAGGATAACAATACGTTCTATGCTTTTCAAGATAAGAATGAGAACATAAAGATCGGCAGGACATTCAGGTTTTAGGAGGAA
>JAFGFC010000069.1 GCA_016931325.1 Spirochaetota bacterium
CGGCAGCCTGGACAGTTTCGGCTTTTCACGCAAACAGCTTTTTTTCCTTGCCCCTCATATCACAAAAACGCAAAATCCGACCGGCCTGCTTGACCTGGAAACGATCCACATACCCTTCAAAGATGAATTCACCATAAAAAAAAAGATCATCTTCGAGATCGAGACGTTTGGATTTGCCGTAACCGAGAACCCCCTGGTTCTCATTCCTCCCGAGTCAGGGGCCAGGATCATCCGGTCCTATGAGATGATAAATTATGTCAATTGCCATGTATCTATGCTCGGTATCAAAATATGCTCTAAACGCATACCTTCGAAAAAGAAAAAAGGCTTTATGAAATTCATCTCATTTCTTGACCTCTGGGGCAGTTTTGAGACCTTTCTGCCAACAAAAAACTATGGCAAACTCATCTCCCGCTCGGTCTCGTCCTCCATTTTTCTTGTCTCTGGTAAGATCACAGAAGAGTTCGGCGCCTGTACGCTTCATCTGGAAGATATGAAGCCGCTCTCTTTATAATCGTTCATAGTTCTGCCCACAGGGCAGTTCATAGTTCGTAGTTTAAAGAAACTAAGAACTATGAACGACGAACGATGAACAAAGTTATTATGACGAGAGGCGGTAGCGCAAGGGGATGAGCCGGTCTTTCGGGAACAGAGGCTCGATATAGTTGTTATAAAAAACAAACAGCCCGATCTTTTTGACCCTGACACGGCGGCTTGTTCTATATAAGTGAGAAGAAATATAACCAATCAATTCTTTACAGGGGTCAGGCTTTTTTATTTTCTTTGAAAAGATATAGTTTTTGTCATCCACATACTCGATATATATTTTCGCCCGGTTAAACGACATATGATGCCCTGTCAGTATAAGGAAAATACCTTTCAATTTTGCTTTTATTCTTTCCAGCACGATCTTCAGGTTGTTGACCGTGTTATAGAAAATTATTTCTTCATACACAAAATCCGTGGCATCCCTGATTGTCTTCAACTGACAGATGTAATTGTAGTAGATCACCTCGGCCTTTTCCCCCAGAAAAAACCTTAATTTATACAGATCCAGATCAAATAATTGATCGATCGACCGGATACCGGCCAGGTTTAATTTCTCAATATCGGTTCTGTTCAACTCCTGCAGCCACTCTATGTTGATATCCTTCAGGACAGCGGAAGCATTCTGTCTGTTAATATAAAGGATCTCTTTTGTCTTTCCTACGCTTCCGGCCAGCCTGGCCATATGTTTATTGGAACTGACGCCTATCTGGGTGGAAATACCCAGATCAAATCTGATCAGATTCTGCATCTTTTTTAAAGTGGCTGTGAATTCAAAATAATCAGGCAGAAAAAGATAAAATGAATTGTATCTGTCCTGAACCCATTTTAATGAAAAATTGTCGATCGCTTTGATGATCTTTTTCAGGAAATAGTCCCCTCGCCTGACATCAGGCGGGATAATTTGAATCTCCGGTATTAAATTTCTGGCGTCAAGAGTGAGCATGTTCTCTCTCACGCCCTTCAGGGCCGCCTCCCGGGAAACCTCCATGACGATCCCGTAATGCTCAGGTTGCCCGCCCACCAGCAGTTTTTTTTCTTTTGGAAAGAAAAGCGAGTAAATCTGCATATAAAAACAAGGGATAATAAGATAACCTATTGCCCTGTATCTCATCACGACACCAAATGAGGATAATGACTGGCCAGAACCTCGGGAACATTTACTTTTTTATCGAACAGTTGCATCTGCAGCTCTAACAGATTGACCACAGCCTGTCCCTTGTAATGATTGTTGCCTACGACAAAGGTCTGAAGGCTTTTCTCATGGATCTTTTCGATCTTTTCTTTCAAATGCCCGATCTCTTCTGCTTTGTACAAATAGTTATACCTTTTATCCCGGTTCGTATCCTTTGCGAACCATTCCTTTTTGTTCCTTCCGTGGAACCTGAAATACCCGATGTCCGATGTAACGTAATCGGTCATCTGAATGCTGTTTTTTGTCTCAGGCTGATCAATATTGCAAAAAGCGATATTATGCTTGTTCAAAAATTCAAAAAATATTTTCTTATGCCAGCTGATATGCCTGACCTCGACGATCAGAGGGAAATCCCTGAACAGATCAGCCAGATTTTTCAAATATTCGACATTCTCACCTATATTGATAAAAGACCAGGGGAACTGGATCAGGATACCGCCCAGCCTGTTATGGTACTTGACAATATGGAAAACATTCCTGTAGCCTTCTATTTCTTCCGGGGTGATATCTGTTCTCACATGGGTAAATTTCTGACCCAGTTTAAGGATAAAAAGAAAATCCTTTTTTTTAAGGATCTGACACCATTTCTCCACATAATTAAGGCGGGGTATATTATAAAACGTGGTGTTGATCTCGAGCATATTGAAATACTCTTCAAGGTAATTGAGAGGATGTACCTTCATGCCTTTGGGATAAACCACGCCTTTCCAGTCCTCATATGACCAGCCTGCCGGTCCCAGATAGTATTTCTTTGCCATCAGGACATTCTCCTTATCACTCCGATCACTTTGCCGGCTATGTAAAAATTGTTCTTCTTCGGGTCAACCATGATCTCTTTCATCTCGTCGTTCTCCGGTTTGAGTATGATCCTGTCGGATTTGAAAAAGATCCGCTTCACCGTTGCCTCGTCATTAATGATAAAAGCCCCGATCTGGCCGTTCTCTATCACCGGCTGTTTTTTTATGACAACAATATCTCCGTCCATGATCCCGGCCTTTTTCATGCTGTCGCCCTTGACCCGCAATGCAAAGATCTCGGCATCAGAATAAAAGAATTTATAAAGATCAATATGATCTTCGATGTTCTCTTCCGCCAGGATAGGCATACCAGCCGCAATGGTCCCGACAAGGGGGATCAGTTGTTTTTTATC
>JAFGFC010000070.1 GCA_016931325.1 Spirochaetota bacterium
ATAAAGCGTTTTACAATATAAAATATTATATTAAATTGTCAAGCTATTATACAAACATCGCACGTCGAACGGGGCAACCTCGAACGTATATTTTATTTGACATTAAATAATTATTATGATAATATTGTTATTATTATATTTTCGACTGCTGTAGTGAGGTGAACATATGAAGATAAAAGAAGGAAAACTTGTCGCTAAAGGTTTAAAATTTGGTGTCATTGTCAGCCGGTTCAACAGTTTTATTTCCAACAGGATACTGGAAGGCGCTCTGGACGCTCTGGAAAGGCATGAGGCGGATCCAAAGGATATTGATGTATATAAAGTACCGGGATCCTTTGAAATCCCTGTTCTGGCCATGAAACTTGCTGATATGAAAAAATATAATGCCATTATCTGTCTCGGAGCGATTATTCGCGGAGAGACCCCTCATTTTGATTATGTGGCCGCTGAAACCTCAAAAGGGATAGCCGCGGTCTCTTTAAAAGCAAAATTACCTGTGATCTACGGGATCGTCACAGCTGACACCGTAGAGCAGGCCATTGACCGGGCCGGGACCAAGATCGGGAACAAAGGGGCTGATGCCGCTGTATCAGCCATTGAAATGGCCAATCTTTTTAAAACTTTCAAAAGCTAAATCAGGATCAGGAATATAGCAATAAGGAGATTTAAGTGGTAGGAAGGCGTTTTGGCAGGGTCATTGCTCTGGCTGGCCTTTATCAGATAGAAATGGCCCGGCTCCCACTTGAAAATGTTCTGAAATTTGATTGGGTTGATGATGAAATAAATGATGAGACAAAGGAATTTGCCACAGACCTGATCAAAGGAAGCGTTGATCATATTGATCAGATAGATAAACTGATCAACAAGTATTCAAAAAATTGGAGTTTTGACAGAATATCCACTATTGATAAATCAATATTAAGGTTTTCAATTTATTCTCTTCTTTACAGGACAGACATTCCTCACAAAGTTGTCATAGATGAAGCGATAGAAATTTCAAAAAAGTACAGCACCGAAAAGGCTTATCAATTTATTAACGGGGTTCTGGATGGTATTAAAAATAACGAAATTGAAAAAAAGCCTAAAAAGAATCATTAAAGATTATTACCTTGTTATTATTGCCACTGTTGTTATCCTTGTCTTCTTTATACTGGGAATAAACTTTATTATCTCGCTCCATAAAAAAGGCCAGCCTTCCTTTCAGGAAAAATTTGTCATCA
This sequence comes from Spirochaetota bacterium, assembly GCA_016931325.1. Lineage (GTDB taxonomy): Bacteria > Spirochaetota > JAHITG01 > JAHITG01 > JAFGFC01 > JAFGFC01. The sequence goes on from JAFGFC010000070.1 coordinate 1,221, forward strand.
TCTCCTTTAACAAGGTCCTGTACATCGATAAGAATGTCAAACATCCGGATATTAGCGAAGCTATAAAAAGTTATGAATCCGGTTTTGTAGAAAAAGCCAAATTTCTGTTCAACGCCGCCTTGCAGAAAAGCAAACATCCTGATGTGAAAAAGGTGGCTTATGTTAATCTGGCTAATATTTTTGATGATAACGGGGATTATGAGCTGGCTATCGAGTATTTAAAAAAAGCCAATACCCTTGCCCCGCGAGACGGTATCATCTATCATAATATGGGTATCGTTTACAAGCATTTAAAAGATAATAAGAATTCCATCCTGGCTTTTGAAAAAGCGATTCATTATAACAGAAAATTTGTTAAAAGCTATCTTTCTCTGGCCTCACTTTATTTTTATATGAATGATTTTAAACGATCCTACAAATATTATGAAAAAGCCTCCAAACTCAATCCCCGCCTTTATGAAGCCCTGTACAATGCCGCTATCTGCCAGTTTAAAATGAATCATTTTGAAAAAGGCATAGAGCAACTTGAAAAAATAATGAATTCTCAATCTGTCACTCCCAAAGTAAGAGCGGAATCCGCCAAGATACTGGGGACCCATTACACAGGAAAAGGGGACCATGAGAAGGGATTATATTATTTTAAAAAGGCTTCAGAGATATACCAGGATTTTGACCTTTATTACAGGACCGGAGTCCTGTATACACTGATGGGAAATTACCAGCAGGCTATGGAAAGTTTTAAAAAAGCCTACCTTTTGAACGAAAATGACCTTGATACCATAAGGCAGCTGGCTGAGCTTTACTATAGATTCGGGGATTATGACGGCAGTTTGAAATATTATAAATATCTGCTCGATACCCAGAAAGTCAAATCAGAAGTGCTTTTGACCATGGGTGAAATATATTATAAGAAAGGCCAGTATGCTGATGCTGTCGAATACTATAAAAAAGCCCTTGATGTTTCTCTCACACCCGATCAATCCAAGATCGTCCATGTCAATCTGGGTAATCTCTATTCCACCATGAACGATTATGATAACGCCCTGGAACATTATCAAAAAGCCCTGGAATTGGACAACCTTGATATCAACGTTTATTACAATATGGGGGTTTTAAACCTGAATTCAAAAAAATATCTTCTGGCTCTGGAAAATTTTAAAAAAGCATTGGAAATCGCCCCTTCCAATTTAAGGATTCACCTGTTGTTAGCCCGTACGTATCTGGCCATGAATGAAAGGGATAAGGCTATTGTGGCTTATTCCCATATGATAGAAAAATTCCCGAAAGAGGTCACTGTCTATTTTGAACTGGCCACATTGTATTACAAGCTGACCAAATATGACCAGGCCAGACATTATTATGAAAAGATCATCAACATGGATCCCGAGAAAGACATTTTATATAAAGTATATCTGAATTTAGGAGTTATTCTTAATAACGAAAAAAAGTATCAACAAGCCCTTGAAATGTTAAAGCAGGCTTATTCGTTAAATCAGAACGATCCCTATATCAATTACAACACAGGGATTGTTCATTTAAACAATAATAATATTGATATGGCCAAGGATTATCTAAAAAAGACCCTGCGTTTAAAAAGTGATGACCGCCTGAAAGCGCTGGTCCATCTGGCTTTGGGGAATTGTTATTATTATCTAAAAGACAATAAACAGGCTAAAAGCGAATATGATATCGCTTTAAAATATGATCCCAAGTTGACCGAGGCCTATTTCAACCTGAAAGTGGTAAAAAATTCTTATGAGACTCCATAAGACCATCAACCAATTAAAAAATAAAAATGCAGCTCGTTTTGTTGACCTGCATACCCATACCAATGTATCAGACGGAGAACTTTCGCCGGAAGAGCTGGTGAGAGAGGCGTTCAATCTGAAATATAAAGTGATCGGGATCACCGATCATGATACTTTAAATGGCATTGAGCGAGCCCGTATGGAGGCGGAAAAATTCGGCCTTGAGATAATTCCGGGTTGTGAATTAACGGCCTATTATTATGGACATGAAATCCATATCCTGGCCTACTTTATTGAACCTGACCACCAGGAGCTCAACTCTTATCTTTTAAAATTTCAGCGGGCCAGATACACCAGGGCCAGACAGATCATTAAAAAACTGAAAAAGCTGGGTATTGATATTAATTTTGACAATATGGTGAATAAATACAACTCTGATGCTATTGGAAGGCCGCATATTGCCCGGGAGATCGTTTCCATGGGTATAGAAAGTGATATGCAGATGGCTTTTAAAAAATATATGATACCGGGCGCTCCCGCGTATATTCCTAAATTCATGATCTCACCGAAAGAGATCATTTCTCTGATCCTGAAAGCCGACGGGGTGCCGGTTTTTGCTCACCCTTATTATTATTTCAATGTGGAAAGTATTATCTCCAGACTTGTACAGTATGGCTTAAAAGGAATAGAAGTGTACCACAGCTATCATTCGCCTTCATACGTGCGCAAGTTCAAGCAGATGGCTTCCCGTTTTGACCTTGTCCAGACAGGAGGCTCGGATGCTCATTCCAGAGCCGGAGGAAAATATCTGCCTTTTGGTAGAATCGCTCTTGGCCAGAAAGTGATAAAAAATTTAAAAACGATCCGTGATCGTATCCGTTTTAAATCCAGGACCTTGTCAAAAATTATATAAATCGACCGATATTATAAAAGACTGTTTTTTAAAGGAGTGATTTATGGTTGAATTCAAACTAAAGCTGGTCAAATTTACCAGGGATGCTATGATCTATGTTGAAGGTTCCAAAAATTCCGGTAATTTTTATATTATTAAATCCGGAAAGGTCAAGATCACAAGAAACCTGGAGGTGGTGGATGACCCCTCTCTGAACATGTTAAAAGAGGGAGACTATTTCGGGGTGGTGGCCTGCATGAGTAAAAGGCCAAGACTCGAAACCGCCACAGCCCTTACTGATACAACCCTGATAAGCGTTCAATACGAACAGTTTGAAGAACTGATCAGAAAAAATAATTCCGTGGCATTAAAAATCCTAAAGTTATACAGTCAAAAGCTGAGGTCATTTGATAATGCCATCACAAGGATCTCCCTTAAAAAGCCGATCAGTTCGAATCCGGAAGCCTTATTTGATATCGGTGTCCATTTTTACAACGAACAGGAATACAAGCAGGCGCGATACGCTTTCACCCAGTATACAAAATTCTGTCCCAATTCCGGCAATTCCCCCAAAGCCTTTGAATATCTTGAAAAATTAAAAACCAAATTGCCCCAGGCTCAGTATTTTACCCAGCAAACCCCCTTGGTCAGAAAATATTTTGATCAGTCTATCCTGTTCTGCGAACATGAACCCGGGGATGATGTATTCATTATCCAGCAGGGAAAAATTAAAATAATAAAGATCAGCGGAGAAAATGAGATACTGCTGGCGGTTCTCAACCCCGGTGATATTCTGGGCGAGATGTCTCTTATTGAGAATCAGCCAAGAAGCGCCACGGCCGTTGCGTTTGGTGATGTGGTGACCCTGGTTATCAACAAGCAGAATTTTATGATCATGGTCAAGAATCAACCGCAGATCGTGATGAAGATCATCAATCTTTTAAGCGAAAGGATCTGGATCGCTTACCGGCAGCTGGAGAACACGGCCATTCCGGATCCCTTTGGGCGGGCCGCTGATATCCTGCTGATCCAGCTGGAAAAGATGAGAATAGAATGCGCTCCGCGAAAAGCGTACCGTTTTGATTTCGGAACAGATGAGCTGGTTGACATGCTTGGCCTGGATAAAGAAAAAGGGTTGGAAGCCGTGCGTAAACTTTTAGAAAATTCGAATTTTAAAGTTCAGGAAGGCAAGGTCATGGTTATGGATACCGATACGCTGTTCAAAATGGTCGAAGGCTACAGGAAAAAGATCAGGCAGGATTCTTTAGGCTGATGCAAAAAGGATTTATTCATTTATATTATGGTTATGGCAAAGGTAAATCATCTTCCATTACAGGTTTAATCATCAGAGCGCTCTCCCATGACCTCTCCATGGCGCTTTTCCGGTTCTTTAAGACCAGAGAGAAAATAAATGAAGACAGGATACTGGCTAAATTTAAACAATGCAGGATCTTTTATCCTGACTTTTCCACTCCCCGTTTTTCGCCCGGGATCCCTGAAGAGGATATTATCAAAGATCAATTAAGGCTTTTCCAGTCAGCTCAAAAAATAGCGGAAACCGGGAAATACGACCTGCTCATTCTGGATGAAGGACTGGATCTGGTGAAATACAGGATCATCACTGCAGAAGAGTTAATCCGTCTGTTCCGGTCTAAAAAGCAAGGACTGGAGATGGTCCTGACCGGCCATTATATGAACCAAAAGTTGAAAAAAAACGCTGATGTGGTCACCTATTTTAAGAAAATAAAGCATTATTTTGACAAAGGAGTGCAAGCACGAAAAGGAATAGAATTCTAATCATCCTCTGCCTTCTGTTCACAGGCCTGGCCTGTCAGGGGAAAATGGGATCAAAAATCACCTTTATTCCCAAACGGGTGATCGTCCTCTCTCCTGAAGTGCAGGAGATCCTCTTCGCTCTGGGAGCCGGAAAAAGTATCGTTGGCCATACACGGCATTGCGATTTTCCGCCTGAATCCAGGTCCATTCCCCTGGTCGGTGATTTTAAAAACCCGGACATGGAAAAGATCCTCAGCCTCAAACCCGATCTGGTCTTTGTGACAGACTATATCCAGAAGGATACGATCTTTATATTAAAGAAATTAAAGATCAGGCATATTGTCGTCTATTCCAAAAACCTGAAAGAGATGTTTAAAAATATTTCTTTCATAGGCGGGATCTTTGCTAAAGAAGAAACCGCTGAACGGATTATAAATAATATGAAGGACCAGATCGCGAACCTGAAGAGGCCCAAAGAAAAACCTGTCATTTTTCCTCTGATCTGGGATAATCCGGTTTTTACAGCCGGGGATGAGACCATCATCAATGATGTTATAGAGACAGCCGGGGGACAGAACATCTCAAAACGGTACGGTAAGAATTATTTTCGCGTTGATGAAGAATTTCTTCTGTCATCAGATATTGATATTTTCCTCTTCTGTGATCCCACGATCAATAAGGACAGCACATTGATGAAAATGGTTAAAAAGAACAATCCTCTTATAAAGATCATTTCTCAAATTCATCCGGACACTTTGCTCAGGGCCAGCCCCCGTCTTTTAGAAGGAATAAAAGAATTGAACAGGATAATCCATGAAAAAGATCTATGAAAAAAGTAATAAAAAATGGTATTTCGCCATCTTTATCTCTCTTGTGATCCTGGGACTTTTTATCCTTTTAAACCTTTTGTATATTCCAGCGGGTGAAAATTTGACCGTCAACCGGACCATTCTGTTCCAGTTACGCATACCCCGGATCATAATAGCCATCCTGGCCGGAGCCGGGCTTTCTATTGTGGGAGCCTCTTTCCAGGGCCTGTTTAAAAACCCTCTGGCGGAGCCCTATCTTTTAGGGATCTCAGCCGGTTCGGCTCTCGGAGCTATCATCAGCTTTTTTTTCAATCTCCATAAAATCCCTTATATTGGTGAATTTCTGGTCATTATCAATTCCTTTATCTGCGGACTGGGAACGATGATGCTGGTTATCTTTATCTCCCGTTTCAGGAAACGATTCAGTATGCTGGCTTTGATCCTGACCGGAGTGATCATGAATGCCTTTTTGTTCTCTCTGGAATTTCTGATCATTGCCCTGTCTTACGGCCGGCTTCAGAATATCCTTTTATGGTTATGGGGCAAGATCCCTCCGGTAAATCCCCTGGTCGTTCTATCCAGTTCTGTCCTCATTATCATCTCTTTTTTCAAGATCCTTTTTCATTATAAAGCGATCAGCCTCCTGGCTATTTCAGAAAGCATGGCCGAAAGCAAAGGGATCAATATTCACAAAGTCACCTATGAGATCATTATCTTCTCAACCATTATTGTGGCCACGATCGTATCCGTATGCGGTATCATTGGATTTGTTGGCCTGGTTGTGCCCCATATCATCAGACTTGTGATCGGTAATGACTATAAAAAGATACTGGTCCTTGTCCCGCTGGCAGGAGGCTCGTTCCTTCTTTTTTCAGATTTTATATCAAGATTTCTCCTTTACCCTTCAGTTATGCCATTGGGTATTGTCACCTCGATCATTGGCGCCCCTCTTTTCTTCTATCTTTTAAAGAGGAATTTGACATGAGTTCTATATATAAAATAAAGGATTTAAATTTTTATTATAAAAAAGAACAGGACCTGTTCCGTGATTTTAACTGTGGTATTGAACAGGGCAGGATCACAGGGATCATCGGTCCCAATGGGGCCGGCAAATCAACGCTGTTACACATTCTGCGCGGCATCATCAAACCGCATTCAGGACTGGTGTTTCTGAAAGACCGGTCCTTGCATGAGCATTCGCGTATCGAGCTGGCTCAAAAGATCGGCATCCTTTTCAGCGAGTACCAGTTCGTGTATAATTATAATGTCTGGGAGTTCGTTCTGATGGGACGTTACCCGTTTCTTACAGGCCTGGCCGGATACGGGGAGGATGACTTTCAAGCGGCTGATCAGGCCATGAAGGTCACGGGAATTTCCCATTTAAAATATAAAGGTATGTTCGAATTGAGTTCCGGAGAAAAACAGATCGTACTTTTAACCCATATCCTGGCCCAAAAGCCTGAAATACTCCTTTTAGATGAACCCTTTTCTCACCTCGATCTGAAGCATCAGATCCAGATCGGCAACATCTTAAAAAACGTAAAGAAAACGATCATCTTTGTTACTCATAATATCACTTTTATGAAAGAGATCTCTGACAGGGTGATCCTTTTAAAAAAAGGCAAGATCCTTACGGAAGGGAATAAAAAAATACTTACCAGAAGAAATTTATCAAAACTGTTTGACATAAAGATAAATTAAATAATTCCCTTGAGGGAAAGGAATATATATACACCCAGGAAGAATAGCAGGACCGATCCAATGACAATAATAATACGCAAAAGGGACTTGCTCTTTTCTTCTTTCTGGGCAATCTCCGGGGTCTTTATATTAATCTGAGCTTCTTCAATACACTTGACAACGACCCCCGGACCGATCTCACCAATAACAAGATAACCGTAGGTTTCATCATAGTTAACATGCCGGACTGTCGCTGTTAAAGGTATGATCTTTTTCCCGTCACGGGCATTCATCATACTGATGAAATATTTATCCTGAGGGGTCTTGTCACTTAATCTCACAAGAATGGCCATCCCCGGTTGGATCTGGGTTATATTGATACCTTTTGAAGGAGAGATCACCAGAACTCCATCCAGCAGAGCTTCTCCTTCCTTTAAATATTCATCTTTTTTCTGTTCTGTTCCTTCTTCCGCCTTTTCCTTTTTTCCCTCTTCAATGACCTCTTTGCCTTCATATTTCATCATGAATTGATTAATATATTCGATACCCATCTCCAGCTTGACAGTTTCAAGATTGAGCGTGGTGAACAATACCTTTTTGATAACTTCTGTTATTTTTTTCTCATTATTGACCTTTAAGGCTTCCAGAATCGTATTCTGAGACTCAAAAGCATAGTTATTCTCCAGATTCGTTTTAAAATCCTGGGTTTGAGAGGTGAGATGTTTTCCCTTCCATTGAAAATCAATGATCTGGGCTTCAAATTCAGGCCATTTCTGATAGGGAGTTAATTTTGCTAATTCTTTGTCAAAAGTAATGATCGAGTGAACCCGTTCCAGAGCGCCGGTTTCCATATTTAGAAACACGATAAAAGCCCCGAACAGGCTGACATCATCCTCGAGAAAACGGCCCTTCAGGACAGCAATATCCTTTATCTCTCCTGAAACCAATTTTTTGGCTTTCTCAAGATCTCCGCCTGTCATTTCCAGGGCCAGCTCGATCTTTTTTTTCTCCTGCTCAAATTCATTTACAGCCTGGTCCATTTCCATGGTTTTTAATGTTATCGGAAATTACTTATTTTGTCAACAGTTTTATTTTTTTTTGTCTTTCTTTTGGATTTCTGTGATCTCTGCTTTATTTTTGTTATTTTTGTAGTACGACCATAACAGAGTACTTTGTCCCTTCCTTTTTCTTTAGCTTCATACAGGGCGTTATCCGCATTATGTAAAAAATCAATTCTGTCTTCCCCTTCACTCATTTGAGATACTCCGATACTCAGTGTCGTCTTCAATTCCTGAACTTTCTTTCCCATTCCAAACAGAACTTTGGTGGATTTAACAATATTCCTTATCTTTTCCGCTGTGGCCCAGCCCCCTTCCAGAGATGTTTCCGGAAGTATCATGACAAATTCGTCACCGCCATACCGGGCAGCAATATCACTGACCCGTGTATTCTCTTTGATAATATCAGCCACACTGACAAGAACCAGATCACCGGCCTGATGGCCATAAACATCATTGAATTTTTTAAAATGATCTATATCAATGATCAACAATACCAGGTCCTTTCCATACCTCTGTGCTTCATGCACACTTTTCATCAGATAATTATCAAAAAAGATGCGGTTGAAAAGACCGGTCAATCCATCTGTAATAGCCCTTTGATATAATCTTGCATTCTCGATAGATACACCAGCCTGTGAGGAAACAAGATCTAGTATCATCAGGTCTTCCTGGTTAAAAAGGCCTGTTACAAGGCGATTATCCAGATAGATCACTCCCAGCATATTTCCTCTGGCCATAATGGGAGCACATAATACAGATTTCAAACCGAACTTGACAACAGAAGCCTGTTGTTTCAATTCAACATCAGTCCCGGCATCTTCAATAATCAAAGGTTTCTTTTCTTTCTCGACCTTTTCAATAATGCTCCGGCTTGTCCCGAAAGATTCCCCTTTCAACTGCTGCTTTTCTACATTCCTGACAACTCTGACCTCCAGATCTCTTTTTTGACCTTCGTCAGGATAAAGCAACAACACGCCGCGTTCCGCGCCAACCAGTTCTATGGTCTTGTCCATAATCTTTTCTAACAGTTCATCAAGATCAAGGATCGAGGAGAGGAAACGGCTGGTCCCCAGAACGGTTGTCATTCTCCGTTCGATCTTCAACCTGTCCTGAGGACTGACTTCGTCAGATTTTTCTACTCTCAGATCCAGGAGTAAAGAACATTTCGTGATATACCTCTTGGAATCCAGATCTTTAAACAGGTCCAAAGATCTTTGCCATATCCCCTTTGCCTCTGCGCTTTTATCGCCCTTGTTTAAAAATTGCCCGTATTCTAATAAAGTCATAGCCAGTTCATACTTTCTTCCGATTGTTTCTATTGACTCGATGCTTTTTAAAAAGAATTTTTCTGCCAGTTTTCTTTTCCCGACAATTTCATAATATTTGGCCATTGCCCTGAGAGAGATCCCATAGTGATTTTTCCATGGTTTGGTTTGACTTAGGGCTTCTTTGCAAGATTTTTTAATTTTCTTCAATTCACTTTTCTTTTTTTTATTTTTCAATTTTTCCACTCGGATTTTATAATCCTCAATATAGGCAATAGACAAATAAGGATAACCATAAACGGAATATTCCTTTAAAAATTCATTCTCTTTGTCAAGCTTTCTGGCTTTTTCCAGATAGGGTATGGCTTTGTCAAAATTCCCCCTGGACATTTCCAAACGACCCATATGAATATTAGCCGCACAATTCTCTATCCATAGTTTTTTCTCTTCGGAAAGCGCCAATATCTCCCGAGTAAGTTTTTCTCCTGTTTTATAATCTTCAAGATCAATATAACAGTGGGCCATACTGTTTTTGCAGGAAGCCACACCATAATCGTCCAGTATCTTTTCGGATATCTCAAGATATTGCGTAAAGATCGCCAGCGCTTTCTGAAAATTTCCCTCATAACGGTACTGATATCCCAGGCCGTTATAGACCATACCGATCTCCCACAGATCCCCGATCTTCTGAAATTTTTCCAGAGACTGTTGAAAATATTCCGCGCTCTTTTGATATTCACCCTTCCACTTATAGCAATAACCCAACCATTGAAGACTCTGCGCCACACCCCATTCATCCCTCAAATCCTCCCTTAATTTAAGTCCTCTTATATGATACTTTATAGATCTCTTGAACAAAGGGATGGCCATACATAAAGAAGCATAGCCGCCCAGACCAATTCCCAGTTCTCTTGATTTACCGATTCGTGATTCACAGATATTCAGGGTCCTTAATACACTGCAGATAAATTTTAGAATATTGCTTAAAATATACATCCAGTTAATGGTAAGATAGAACCATATTAATTCTTTGTCATCAGGTTTTACCTTTTTACGGTGTCTTGGCAGAGACGGGAAAAGACTGTGCAAAATATGTACGATCAGTTCTCTTAAAAGAGCAGAAATTATATGAGATTTTTTCAAAGGAACTTTTTCCCCAAGCATGGCCAAGCCTTCGACCAGATTGTTTTCACACAGCTCCCAATCTCCTTTCTTGAAATAAGCCACCCCGATTTTCCTGTAAACCCTGGCTTTTTCGATCTTTTTCTCTTTCAGGGGAAGCAGTTCCCTGCAGATCTTGATCGCGTCATCACATTGTCCGGTAACAAGATATTGGTCTGACAGGCCTTCTTTGGCTTTTATCCACTGAATGCTGTTCTTTTTATTTTTTTCTTCTAACAGTTCTATCCCTAACGTATAGTATCTGATAGACTCTTCATTGGCATAATTAGCTCTGGCTTTTAAAGCAGCCGGCAGCATATACTGGAGACTCTTATCCCTATCCCCGCCTTCATAATAATGGTGAGCCAGGTCGAACACGACCTCGTTTATATTGTTTTTATTTTTCTCTTCTATTACCCTGGCCACTTTTAAATGCAACGTCTGTCTTCTCTTCTTGCTTATTTTCTTGTAAAAGGCATCTCGTATTTTATCATGGATAAATATCTTTTTTCCTCGTTCAATACTCTCCTGGATCAATTGCATAGAAATGGCTTCATCAACGATCCTAACGACCTCCTCTTTGTTCAGTTCGACCAGGGGGTACAGCATATCGATCTCGAATTCCCTTCCAATAACAGAACTGAGGTAAAGGATCTCACTCTGCTGTGGCGTCAGATCTTCTATCCTTTTCAGGATAATATCGATCATATTGGCGGAAACAGGTATCCTGGTGATCTTCTTCCAGTCAGCCTCCCAGTACCCTTCTTTCCATACAAGACCCTTTTCTTCTACCAGTTCCCGTAAAATACTTATAGCAAAAAAAGGATTACCCTGACTCTTTTCATTTACATATCGTGTTAGATCATGAGCCCGGCTTTCCCGCTCACCCAGAAGTCCGGCAATCATTTTATTCATGCGATCATAGCTGAAAGGATTTATTTTTATCTCATCCAGAGGATATTTAGCCTTTGCAGCCTCTGTCTTTATTCTTATCAGGCTGTGCTTTTCTGTAACCTCATTATCCCGATAAGCTCCAACAATAAAAAGATTGGATCCCTTGATGCTGCTGGCGATCTCTTTTAAAAGACGCAAGGTTCCTTCATCAGCCCATTGCAGATCATCAATGTATATCAGACAGACGCTTCCTTCCTGCCCCAGATGACGAAAAAACCTTGAAGATGTCATTAAAAATCTCTGATTCTCACGTTCGGGATCCAGCTTGACCAGTTCCGGTACATCCGCCAGTAATTGCTTCATATTCCCGTTCATCCTGATGACAATTTCACCCAGCGCGCCCAATACCTTTTTTATCCTTTTTATTTCTCTTTCTTTATCCTTCTTTACAAGCCTTTCAATATGTTTTATATACCCGTTGATCGCATCTCGGAAAGGCTGATAGGGAGTTTTATTCTCCTGGTCCAGGCATCGCCCGCCGATAAAGATCCCGCCTTCTTCATAGCAATAGCCTCTCATTTCTTCCAGCAGACGGCTCTTCCCTACTCCGGGTTCTCCTGCAATCAGGCAGATACTTCCCTGGCTATCTCTGGCCTTATTGAACAGTTTCTGCATCTTTGAAAGTTCAGCTTCTCTTCCCACCAGTCTTGTCTGATAGGATATCTTTATTTTCTGGTCTTTCTCCCCAATGACAAACTCTCTATCTCCTTTCTGAAAACGCTCAATATCATATAACAATCCTTTGGCGCTTTGATATCGCAGTTCCGGATCTTTATATAAAAGTTTCATCACTATATCTTCCAGTTCCATAGAAATACCCGGCCTGATCTTACTTGGTTTCAATGGCATAACCGCGACCTGTTGATGGAGAAGTTTACTTGTTTCCGTGGCCTTAAAAGGCAAGAATCCGGTTAATAAACGATAAAATATTATACCCAGTGAATAAAGGTCACTTCTTTCATCAATCCTTTTATTCACCATACCGGTGGCTTCTGGCGACATAAAACCAAAGGTTCCAACGACTTCCTGTTCTCCCTTGATATGGCCCAATTCCATGATAAATGAAACTCCGAAATCTAAGAGCTTTGCATTAAATTTATTCCCTTTTTTATTGATGATGATATTCCCGGGTTTCATGTCTCTGTGAAGGATACCTCTGCCATGGACATAATGTAATGTACCGGCGAGCTGTTTAATGATCTCGAGGGTCTCTTTCTGGCCAAAGTTTTTGCCGCCCTGAAGCATATCTGCCAGACTATCCCCTTTTAAGGATTCCATAATAATATAGGGGACATTCTTATACTCACCGCTGCTGTAAAGATTGACAATATTAGGATGCTTTAATTTACTGACCGCCTCTATCTCCCTCCTGAAGCGTATCACATCCTCAATATATGACGAAGTAACACCCTGTTTCAGGAATTTGATGGCCACTTCTTCTTTCTTTTCTTTATCCCTGGCCTTGAAGACAACACTCATTCCCCCTTCGCCCATTTTCTCGATTATCTGATAGCGATTGTTAATGATTTCATTCTTTTTAAATTTAAATTCCATGATTTCCAACGTTCTACGTGCGACGTGCGACGTGCGACGTTAAAAGATTTAAGATTTTTAATAACATTAATGCTATCTCTGACATTCAAGAAATTATTTCTTTCTTTTTCTGGTAAGCCCTGTTTTCTTTTGAACTTTGGTCTTTTTTCTTACCGTGGTGGCCCTTTTGGTCCCCCGTTTCCCAAATACAAAGACACAGTTACGGCCGGCTTCTTTGGCATGGTATAACGACCTGTCCGCTTTTTCTAAAAGTTCGAGCCTGTCCTCTCCTTCAGCCAGTTCCGCCACACCGATACTTATTGTTATACTGAGGGATCTATTCTGACGGCCGGACCTGTATTCCACTTTTTCGCAATTTACTTTATGACAGATCTTTTCGGCTGTGGATTGACCCCCCGCCAGGTCTGTTCCGGGCATAATGACCACGAATTCATCGCCCCCGTACCGCGCGGCAATATCACTTCCTCTGACATTTTCTCTTATGATCTCGGAAACCGTCTTTAAAACAAGATCTCCCACCTGATGCCCGTACGTGTCATTGAAATTCTTAAAATGGTCAATATCCAGGATCATCAGGCTCAGGTCCTTTTTATACCGCTGGGATTCTGAAACGCTTTTCATCAAATAATTATCAAAAAAGATTCGGTTAAAAAGACCGGTCAAACCGTCCGTGATAGCCCTCTGATAAAGTCTGGCGTTTTCGATGGATACACCGGCCTGACTGGAAATGAGGTCCAGCACCATAAGGTCTTCCTGGCTGAACAATCCTGTTACCAGCCGGTTATCCAGATAGATCACTCCCAGCATATTTCCCCTGGCCATGATCGGAGCGCAGAGAATCGACTTCAGCCCGTATTTCACCACAGAGGCCTGCTTTTTTAAACTGGCGTCTGTTTCAGCATCTTCGACGATTAAAGGTTTTTTCTCCTTCTCGATCCTTTCAATGATGCTCTTGCTTGTCCCGAATTCCTCTCCCTTCAACTGCTGTTTTTCAACATTTCTGACGACCCTGACCTCCAGTTCTCTCTTTTTCCCTGTATCAGGATAAAGTAACAGGATACCCCGTTCCGCGCCGACCAGTTCAATGGTCTTGTCCATGATCTTTTCCAACAGCTCATCCAGATTAAGGATAGACGAGAGATAACGGCTGGTTCCCAGAACCGTTGTCATCCTTCGTTCAACTCTCAGGCGTTCTTGAGGACTTTCATCTATCCTGGTCTCCTCTCTCTCTTCAAGGCCAAGCTCTTTTGAACAACGCTTCATATAATCCCTGGCACCAATGTCTTTGAATATTTTATAAGCCTCTTCCAACTGTGACTTTGATTCCTCAGGTCTTTTTGCATCCAGAAATTTGGCATATTCATAAACGCTCTTGGCTACTTCAAACTTCCTCTCCATTTTGCTGGCATAGTCAATGGCTTTTAAAAAGACCTTCTGGCTCTTTCTGTTTTTTTTCTTCAGAGCCAGATATTTGGCCCATACCCTCAAAGCCCCGGCATAATGGTTAGGCCACAGAATATTCATTATGATAGAAGCAAAATTAGCCCTTTTAATTTTTTTTAGTTCTTTTTTTCTCTCTTTTTTATTCCATTTATCAGCATTATGTTTATACCTTTCAATGAAACCATCAGCCAGATAGTAAAATATGTACACAATATAATCCCGCGCAAAGGAAGCTCCTTTTTCCCTGAACACTTTTACGGCTTTTTCCAGATAGGAAATAGCTTCATCATATTTTCCCTGTTCCATTTTTAAAAGTCCATATTCACCATTGGCCCGGCAAAACACGAACCATATCTTTGCTTCTTCACTTAAAGCGAGACTCTTTCTAATCTCTATATCAGCCTTATCATAATCACCCATTTCGATAAAGGATCTTGCGCTCAGATCCTGAGAACAGCATATTCCATGATCATCTTTAATTTTCTGGCTGATTTCAGAATAGACGTAATATAGGTCCAGAGCCTGCCGGTACTGCCCTGTATATAAATAATACATGCCATTACCCTGACTCATCATGGCCAGTTCCCACAGGTCGCCAATTTTCTTATAAATATCTTTGGATTGTTCGAAATAACTGTTACTTTTTAAATAATTTTTCTGTCCGCCGCTAAAAGAATACAAAAATCCCATCCATCCTTTGATCCTGGCTACTCCCCATTGATAATCCAGTTTCTGGACTATTTTTAATCCTTTTTGAAGATATAATAAAGCTATTTTAAATAATGATACAGCTGAGAACATAACGCCATAAGCACTGTAACTGATCCCCAGTTCCTTCGACTCCCCGAGCCTGAAACGCGCCAGATTTACTGATCGTAGAGTTATAAATAAGAACATCTCTATGCTGTAAAACATAAATGTCCAAACAGTTGAAATATAGGATGATACAATTTCAATATCCCTGGGATTGACATTCTTTCTCTTTCTTATGAGAAATTTTGAAAAAATGGTTTGAATAATATTGATGATAAACTCTCTCAAAATCCCTAAAACAATACCCGCTTTTGTAACAGGCACCTTTTCACCTAAAAAGAATAAACCTCTTTTAAAAGCATCCTCAGCCCCTTTAAAATCACCCTTTTTAGATAAAGCCAGATGAATATAACGATAAATTTTCGCCTTTTTCAACGGATCTTTGATTATTGCAAGGATCTCCCTGGTGATCTTGATAACCGTGTTACTTTCGCCAATAATCAAATAAACTTCTGCAAGTCCTTCTTTTGCTTTTATCCATTCTTCCTCTTTCGCTTTACCTTTCTCCTCCAATAATTGAATACCTAAATGATAATACCGAATGGCTTCATCATTAGCATAATTCTCTTTGGCTCTCTCAGCAACAGGTAAAACATACTTTAATGAATTTTCTTTATCCCCGCCTTCAGTAAAATGATGAGCCAGGTCGAAAAGGACAGTATCAATCTTATTTCTATACAGATCTTCTAAGGCTCTGGCTATCTTCAGATGCAGGGCTTTCTTCTTTTTCGTTCCCAGTTTCTGGTAAAACGCCTCTTTGATCCTGTCGTGAACAAATAATACTTTGCCTTTTTCCAGGCTCAGTTCTAAAAGCTGCTTTTCCACTCCCTCGTCCACAAGATCAACAATATCTTTTTTATCAAGATTCACCAGTTTATACAAAAGCTCAATGCTGAACTCTCTACCAATGACGGAACCGATACATAAAAGTTCATCCAGTTTCTCCGGCAGATCCTTTATCCGTTTCAGGATCATGTCTATCATGCTTCCAGCGATCGATAATTTTTTTATCTTGTCCCAGTCTTCTTCCCAGTATTCTTCTTTCCATACCAGGGCTTTTTCTTCAACCAGTTCTCTAAGGATATTGATGGCAAAAAATGGATTGCCTCCGCTTTTTTCCAGTACAAAACGACTCAGATTGTGGGCTTTCTCCCTCTTTTCCCCTAACAGAGAGGCGATCATTTTATTGATCCTGTCATAGATAAAAGGTTCCAGCCTGATCTCATCAATAGGATACCTTTGTTCTTCTCCTTTATTCTTTACTCTCATCAGGCTATGCTTTTCACCCACTTCATTTGATCTGTATGTTCCCACTAAAAACAAATTGGAATCAATTATTCTTCCGGCTATTTCTTCCAAGAGACTGAGAGAGCCTTCATCCGCCCATTGCAGGTCATCAAGAAAGAGGACACATACCCTATCCTCTTTTCCCAGCTGGCAGAAGAACCGGGAGGCCACCATCCTGAATCTCTGATTTTCCCTTTCCGGATCAAGATGCACCATCTCTTTGACCTCGCCCAGCACCTTGCTTATATTCCCGTTGAGCCGGATGATGATCTCGGCCAGATCTCCCAGGACATCCCTTATCCTTTTCTTCTCATCGTCCTGTTCAGATCGTGATAATTTGTCAACATAGCTGATATATCCATTGATTGCATCACTTAAGGGTTGATACGGTGTTTTATTCTCCTGATCAAGGCATCGTCCCGAGATAAACAATCCGCCCTGTTCATAGCAGTATCCCCTGATCTCTTCAACCAGACGGCTCTTCCCTATTCCCGGTTCCCCGGCAATAAGGCAAATGCCGCCTTGCCCGTCTCTGGCTTTATTATATGATTTCTGAAGTTTGGTCAGCTCGGCTTCTCTTCCGATAAGCCTTGTCTGATAAGAGATCTTGATCTTCTGATCTCTTTCCCCGATGATAAATCCCCTGTCGCCCTTTTTATATCTTTCAAGATCATATAAAAATCCTTTGGCGCTCTGATACCGGAGCTCGGGCTCCTTGTTTAACAGCTTTAATATCATCTCCTCCAGTTCAAGCGAAATACCGGGGGATACTTTACTTGGTTTGGGAGGGACCACAGCCACCTGCTGATGTAAAATCTTGCTTATCTCTTTTCCCTTGAAGGGTAATCTTCCTGTGATCATTTTATAAAAAATAATGCCCAGGGAATACAGATCACTTCGTTCATCGATCCTTTTATTAATTATGCCTGTGGCTTCGGGTGACATATATCCAAAGGTGCCCACGATCTCTTCTTCTTTTTTGATCCGACCCAGTTCCATAATGAACGAGACCCCAAAATCCAGTAATTTAGAGTGGAACTTGCTTTTCTTTTTTTCAAGAATAACATTGCCGGGTTTGAGGTCACGATGAAGGATCCCTTTGCTGTGAACATATTGCAGAGTCGAAGCCAGCTGGCTGATGATCTCCAGGCTATCCCTTACTCCCAGTTTCCCTCCGTCAGAAAGGAGATCCGCCAAACTCTCTCCTTTTAACAATTCCATGGCAATATAGGGGACATTTTTATATTCCCCCGAGCCATAGACTTTCACTATATTGGGATGGTCCATTCTGGAGACAGCTTCGACTTCCCTTCGAAATCGTATGACATCTTCAACGTACGATGAGGTGACACCCTGCTTTAAGAATTTCAAGGCCACGTCTTTATTTTTCTTTCTGTCCCGGGCCCTGAAAATAACACTCATTCCCCCTTCCCCGATGTGTTCAAGGATCTGGAAATGATTTTCAATAATTTCTTTTGGTCTTACTTTAAATTCCATAAATAATAAAACCTGACAATTTCCTGTCAAATAAAAAAATCCGGTAGTAGCCGTTTATTAACTCTATTGTCGACTGCCCTATCAGCCATATAAAGCATATTATAATACACTTTGCGAGAAAATCAAATGGAAAAAATAAAATGCCTGTGGCTGGAATAGATCCATGGCCGAACCTGTCTGCTGAAAAAAGACAGGTTCGGCCTGAAAGAAAGGTATAAAGGGACTTTTTTTTGCAATAGATTGAATAATGCTCTCCCCTTTTTGGAGTAGACGGAGCTACCCCAAAAAGGGGTGGAAAAAAGGGGACGGCCGCTTCGGTTTGCTTCCAGCATGCAGAGCAAAGAACCGTCCCCTTTTTTCCTAAAAAATTTGACTTCTTAATTTAATTTAATAAAATTAATGTTACATCAATACAGGGCGATTGGCTCAGCGGGAGAGCACTTCCCTCACACGGAAGGGGTCACAGGTTCAAATCCTGTATCGCCCAGATTAGTTTATCGTTCATAGTTCTTGGTTTATAGTTTTTTAAGAAAAGATTAAAGAATTCTATTGGATGAAGTGTAGATGCTATTTTATCCATTTATTATAGCGATTTTCTTTTTTATACTGGCATACAAAATTTATGGCACTCACCTCGTTAAAAAATTTAACCTGTCCGATAAGAACAAAACCCCGGCTCATACCATGTATGACGGCAATGATTATGTCCCTACCAGGAAAGAGATCCTTCTGGGTCATCATTTTGCTTCTATTGCCGGAGCCGGGCCCATTGTCGGGCCTATTATTGCCGGACTGGCTTTTGGGTGGTATCCGGCTATCCTGTGGATCATCCTGGGTTCTATTTTTTTAGGTGGTGTTCATGACTTTAGCGCCCTGGTGGCCTCTATAAAACATAAATCCCGTACCGTGGCCGAGATCGCCAAGACCTATATCGGCAAGAATGCTTATGTGATGTTCCTGCTCTTTATCTGGCTGGCTCTGGTCTATGTTCTCATCGTCTTCCTTGATCTAACCGCCACCACTTTTGCCGCCAAAGGAGAAGTGGCCACAACTTCCCTTTTGTATATTCTTTTAGCCATACTCTTTGGTTTGAGCCTTTATAAATTAAAATTAAATTTTTCTTTTTCAACTATCCTTTTTGTTGTTCTGGTATTTGCCAGTATTGGAGTGGGGTACAAATTCCCCCTTACCTTAAAGCCGGTTCTTTTTGCTTCTCAAGATCTGGCGATAGCCATGAAAAAGAACTGGAGCATTATTCTTCTCGTTTACAGTTTTATTGCTTCAACAGCGGCTGTGTGGGTTCTGCTCCAGCCACGTGATTATCTCTCTTCTTTTCTATTGTATGCCTCGGTTCTGCTCGGGGCTATAGGCATTATCTTTGGAGGATTAAAGATCAATTATCCTTCCTTTATCAGCTTCACTTCCACTTCCGGCACCCTGTTCCCTATTCTATTTGTGACCATCGCCTGCGGCGCGATCTCGGGATTTCACAGTATTGTCTCTTCGGGGACTACCGCCAAGCAGTTAAATAAAGAGATGGATGCCCGGCCCATAGGATACGGAGGCATGCTTCTGGAAGGCGTGGTCGCTGTTATCGCTCTTTCAACAGTTATGATCGCTTTTAAAGGAGGCTTTATTGGTAAAACTCCCATGCAGATATTCGCTTCCGGAATTGGAAAATTTGGCAGTATTTTAGGCATTCCTGAAAAATTTGGCAGCATTTTTGGCCTTCTGGTCCTTTCTTCATTTCTTCTGACCACGCTTGATACCGCGACCCGACTGGCCCGCTATGCTTTACAGGAGATGTTTAACTGGGAGATACAGAAGACAAAATATTTTGCCACGTTTATTACCTTACTGCTACCCGCTATTTTCGCCTTAATTGACCTGAAAGATCCAAAAGGGAATATTGTGCCGGCCTGGAGTGTGATCTGGCCGGTTTTTGGGGCCAGCAATCAATTACTGGCGGCTTTGACCCTTCTTGTGATCTCTGTATGGATCGTTCATTTAAAGAAAAACTCTCTTTTAACCATTATTCCCATGATCCTGATGTTCATTGTTACCCTGACCGCCTTATTTCAGCTGATCCTTCTATACCGATTTACAGCAGTGGGGATCATTGCCGGCATTCTTTTCATCCTGGCCCTTTATCTTATCATTCAATCCTATAAAGCCCTTGTCAAACGCAACGCCTAAACTAATTACTGTACCCCCCTGGCGCGAAGGGCATTGAGATTATTCTCCAGTTCCTTGTCATCAGGATTTAACCTGTAGGCTTTTTTCCAGACCTTGTACGCCTGGTTCAGATCTTTTAAATAATAGTAGGTATTCCCAAGATGTTTGTAGGCGGAATAGTGGGAAGCGTTTATCCTGATACATTTCTTGAAATATTTTTCCGCTCGTTCATATTCATTTATCCATAAATAACATATTCCTACATTATAGAACGCGTTATCAAAATCAGGTTGTAATTTTACAGCTTTTTTAAAATAAGGTATAGCCTTTTTATATTCTTTTCTCTTCTGGAACAAAATCCCCAGATTATAATGAGCCGCCACGTATTCCGGATAGAGCCTGACCGCTTTTTGAAGGTTCACAAAAGAGCGGTCGATATCGCCCATCTGAAGATAGAGAGTTCCCAGGTTGTAATAGGCCTCTTCATAGTCAGAATTGATCCTGATAGCCTTGAGATAAAGATCAATGGCTTCATTAAATTTCCCTTGATCTTTGAAAAGGATAGCCAGATTATTATAGGCTTTATAGTTCAAAGGATCCAGTTCCATGGCTTTTTTATAGGATTCCAGAGCTGATTTCTTTTGTTTTATCTTATAATATTCAGCTCCCATCTTGTTATATAATTCGGAATTGACAGTGTCAAAACGGATAGCCTTTTGATATTCTGAAATGGCTTTTTCCGGATATCCCTGTTCGCTGTAAATATCTCCCAGGAGCGAATAAGCCATGGAATATTCAGGATCGATCTGAAGGGCTCTTTCTAACTCAAAAATGGCTTTGTCAAAACTTGATCTTTTTTTATAGTCCAGCGCCCAACCATAATGTATTCTCTTCCTGATCAGTTCTGTCCCCAGGCTTAACTTTGATCTGGCATGGAACCTGACGGCTAACTCTTTGACGCCGATGTTCTCGAAATATTTACCGAGCCGGAAAAAAATAACTGAAGCCATATCTCTGTCCATGATATCCCGGATATCCCCGCTGGCCGATTCCAGACAATAGTGTAAATAAGTGTAATCATCCAGTCTCTCATCCTGTTTTGTCCTGGCCAGCCGGTAGATCAATCCATAAGGCACCAGTTTCCTTTCAGGGTATACCGCTCTTGACGCGTAGGTAAGATATATATCATTCCTTTGGCCGGCTGTGATATCATCTTTCACTCTATCATTCAGATCCATCAGATCCTCACGTTTTGCCGGAATCCTGTTAACATATTTTTTCAAGCTATTTTGAAAAACATTTCCATATTCTCCCATGACAGTGACATCAGGCCTTAGATAGGCTGCGTAATAATAGTAGGCCATGGGAAAAGTAATATTGTCGCCCATGACAAAAAGGATCCCCTGTTTCTTAATGGTGGACAGGATATTCCTGATATGATCAGCAATAATGATATTATCGTGTTGATTATTTCTATTGAAATTAACAAAGAACAGAACAACCGGTATGATGAAAAAATATCTGATCACCCTGTCGGTATAATGCCGTGCGATAAATATTATAGCAAAAGGCAAGGCTAAAAGCATAGTAAAAAGAAGCGGGATATAAAACACCTGACTGACATAAAGGCTCAAGTCAGTGATCCTGAAATTGGCAACGAATGTCATAACAACCAGGAAAAACAGAGATGAAAGGACAATAAAAAGAAAATATTTTTTCTGTTTTCTGTATAATTCATAAAAGCCGATGAGGAGCAGAATAAAAACAGGCAGGGTGAAATTCTGGATCATTATCTTTAAAACCTGGCCGATCTGAGTGACATAGGCCGTCAGGGTCCGATCAGCTTTTAATATTTCCTGATCTTTAGTTCTGTCCCGGGTATGATACTGATCTCTGAATAGATGATGAATAAAATTATTAATGTGGGATGTCCTGCCCCAGTTCAAAGGGGGATCGGCCATTGACCGGAGTGGCATATAGAAATAAAGGCTTGAACTCAAAAGAAATAATCCACACAGTCCTAACATAAGGATTTTATTCTTAAGGATATCCCGTCGGGTGAAAAACAGCCATAGGATAAAAACCGGAGCGAATATTATACTGCTCTGATGCGCGATAATATTCAAGCCATACAGAAACGCGAAAAGCCGGATATATTTTATCTTTCCGGTGATCTGAAATCTGAAGAAAACAAAGAAATTCAGTATGATCAATAATAGATTTAAAGAGTACACTTCGGATCGGGTGGATTGAGACCATATGAGATCAAGACTCCCCAGCATCAAAGAAGCAATGCAGGCAATATCAGAAAAATATTTCTGAAAACCGGGGTTTTCTTTTCGGGATGAGGTTCGATAAGCCCATTGAAGGATATTCCTGATAAAAAAATACAGAGTGAACATGGAAAGGGTAGTAAAAAAACCTGAAAGAAGATTAAGGCGATAGGCCATGGAAAAACCTTTAGATCCCAGAACCAGAGTTAAAGGTAAAAGCCAACAGGAAAAAAGTCTGGCTAATAGATAATAGAGCGGATAGCCGGGTGGATGCCCTATACCTAAAAAATAAGAAGAAGCAATGATCTCACCGCTGTCTTCCCCTGTTACATCCGGCGCGGCTGTGATGGAAAAGATCACCAGCCCTGACAGCAGGATGACAACAGGATAATACGGTCTTAATGTATCAATCTTTATTTTCATTATCTTTTTTCAAATCGTCTATGATATCATAAATGATCTCATAAGAAAACCCCCGGGCTAAAAGAAAGTTATTGATCTTGTTTAAAATTTCCCTGGTCATTTTTTGGGGTATCTTCTTGAAGCGGCTCTTCAGAGCCTGCCGGGCCAGTTGTCTTTCATCAATTTCCTCATAGACTTTCTCAACACATTCTTTTATAAGCGGTTCGTCGAATTTTTTTTGCCAGAGCTCGTTCTTTAATCTGAATCGCCCCATTGGCTTTTGCTGTATCTTGTCCCTGGTATATTGATAAATAAACTCTTGATCATTAATGTAATTGGATTTCTCCAGTTCCTCGATAACAGTTCTGATTATTTTGGGAGGATATTTTTTATTCTCTAATTTCTCTGTGAACTGTTTTTTACTGTAGGATTTTTTTGAAAGAAGGGTAAAAGCATAATCCCGCGCTTTTTGCAGGGCATATTCTTTGATAAGAGCGTCCAGTTTTTCCCGTGAGATCGAATCCCCTTTTTTCAGATCCAAAAAGTCTAAATCACTCTGGGAGAGGGAGAACTGGAAATGACCGTCAACATAGATAGAAAAATATTTTTTATTTCTTTTTTGTTGAACAATGTCGGAAATAAGCATAAAAGTGTGTAACAAAACGTTTTTGATAAATTAACGTTTCGAAAACTGGAATCGTTTCCGGGCCTTGGGCCGGCCGTATTTCTTTCTCTCAACGACCCTGGGGTCCCTCTTCAAAAAACCGGCTTTCTTCAAAGCAGGTCTGAATTTGGGATTTGATAATACAAGAGCTCGAGCGATAGCAAGCCTGATGGCTTCTGCCTGGCCGGATTGTCCTCCCCCTTTGGCCCGGACAAAAACATCATAGTTTTTATCTGTCGAAGTGAGTTCCAGTGGAAGTTTGACATCTTTTACATAAACAGAACGGCTGAAATATTTTTCCAGAGGTTTTTTATTGATCACTATGTTTCCTGTGCCATCCAGCAAATAAACACTGGCTGTGGCTTCTTTTCTTCTTCCTGTACCTGAAAATTTTTTAGCTTTCAATTCTCAAACCTCCGTACTATATTTTTAACTCTATAGGTTGCTGAGCTGTATGCGGATGCGATTCGCCCTTATATACCTTTAAATGTTTTATGATCCTGTCCCTTAATTTATTCTTGGCGAGCATTCCCCTGACAGCATTTAAAACAATAAATTCCGGTTGTTTTTCCATCATCTCTTTAATTTTCACTTCTTTCAGCCCGCCGGGATAGCCGGTATGCCACCTGTAAATCTTCTTATCCATTTTATTACCGGTCAGCCTGACCTTTCTGGCATTGATCACGATCACGTTGTCTCCACAATCGACATCCGGGGAAAAATCAGTTTTCAACTTGCCACGCAGTATATCAGCGACCCTGGTAGCCAGTCGTCCCAGGACCTTGTTTTCCGCATTGATCAGATACCATTTCTTTTCCACTTTTTGTGGCCTTTTCGTCAACATTGTCATATACCTCAACAGTGATATAGTTTCCCAAATATATAACTTCCAAACAGAATGTCAAATATTTTTTGATAAGTTTTTTATTACTTCTTTTACCATGATTTTGGCTATTTTTTGCTTTTTCACGCGCCCGGTCTTTATGGTCCTGTCCCGGGTAATAATATAAACCTGATTAAAATCAGATCCAAAGGGACTGTTCTTTGTACCTGCGGGGTTGGCCACGATCATGTCCAGATTTTTGTCATGCAACTTTTTTCTGGCATTTTTTACAATATCCTTACTTTCAGCGGCAAATCCAACAAAGTAATGAGTTGCTTTTTTATCTTGAGCCAGGCTTTTTAATATATCCCGTGTGGGAACAAGAGTAAGATTTAAATTCTTTCCCTTCTTGATCTTGTTGCGGGAGACTTTTTTTACCCTGTAGTCAGATACGGCAGCCGGCATGATGATGATCGTGGAATTATCCATATTCTTTTTTATTGCCTGGTACATATCCTCAACCGTCAAGGCTTGAATGGATCTGACCCCGCGCGGGACAGGAATAGAGATACGGGCATGGATAAGAATTATATTTTTTGTGTATCTTTTAAATTCCCTGACCAGAGCCAGACCCATTTTTCCTGAAGAGGAATTGCCAATGAATCGGACAGGATCGATCGGTTCTATCGTGCCCCCTGCTGTAATGATGATCTTTCTGTGCTGAAGAATTCTTTTTGCTTTTAAATTAAACATTTTTTAAGACAGCATTGACGATGGTTTTAACATCAGCCAATCGTCCCTTACCTTCATCCCCGCAGGCCAGATCGCCTTTTTCAGGCTCAATGATCTCGATATTCTTCAATTTCTTTAATTTTTCAAGATTCTCCTGCATAACAGGATTCTCGTACATGGCGGTATTCATGGCCGGCGCGATCAA
>JAFGFC010000071.1 GCA_016931325.1 Spirochaetota bacterium
CGGTCTTTTCAGCGAAGAGGACCTGAAGATACTCGAGCTCATATCCAGCCAGGCCGGTGTTTCCATTGAGAACGCCATCCTCTACAAGCAGGCTATAGTTCAGGAAAGGATCCAACAGGACCTGGAGATCGCCAGCGAGATCCAGCATTTGTTCCTGCCCAAATCCATTGAAAAGATCAAAAAAGTCTCAATCGATACAGTATACTCACCGGCTGAATTTATTGGCGGGGACTATTATGATGTGATCAAGATAGACAATAACCGCTACGGGATCATCATCATGGACATATCCGGCCACGGGTCGAGCGCCGCCATTGTCATGTCCGTGATCTCCTTTGTCGTCCACTCTGTCATGAGGCGAATAAAAGATACGGCTCAGCTTATGAATCACTTGAATGAGAGTATCTTCAGCCGGCTCCATGGTGAGAAGTATGCCACAGGTATATTCATGATTTACGATACGGTTAAAGAAATATTTGAATACACCAATGCCGGACATTCTAATATTTTATTATATAGCAAAAAATTTAATAAAATTGGCGAGTTAGCGAAACGGGGTATGCCCATTGGTATCAATAAAGATACTGTTTATACGAAAGAACGTTTTAAATTCAGCAAAGGTGATATACTGCTTTTAGAAACCGATGGCTTGTATGAAACAAAAAATGCCAATGAAAAAATGTTTTCAATGGAACGAGTGAAGAAATTACTTTTTAATTACCGTGATAAAGCGGTAGATGAGATAAACAGATATATTATAGCTGATCTGAATAAATTTAGAGGAACTCTTGAACAGGACGATGATATTACTCTTATTTCTTTAAAAAAAATTGAATAAACCAAAAAAAAACAGTAAAAAATGCCTCATCATTTATTTCTCTCTTGGCGGAACTACATTTAAAGTAGCCAATAAGATATCAGAAGGGCTTTTACGATCAGGGTACAAAGTTGATCTGTTTAATATAACAGAAAATAAACATCTGACCATTAATAAATATTCTTTAATAGGAATTGGCTTTCCCGTCTATATGTTCCGAACCCCGTTCAATGTAATAGATTATGTCAAAAAGTTACCATCACTTGATGGGATAAAATATTTCGTGTTTATCCTTATGGGCAGCGGGGTAATCGGTTCGGCTGGCAATAAGATCAGACGTATCCTTACAAAGAAAAAAGCCAGGGAAGTAGGTTATTTAAACCTGCGTGGTCGAGATGAATATCTGGGTTATCTGCGTGAAGGGTGTCTTTTCTCTCCTCAGAATCCCACCAAAGAAGAACTGAAGCAGGCATTTGATTTTGGCCATAATCTTGTGGACCATATGAAAGTGGGGTTCAAGAAAAAACCGTTCGACCCGCCGTTAAAGGTATTAAATTATTATATCGAAATATTTTTAACCTGTCGTTTCTTTGTAAAATATATATACAGCTGGGCCTTCTTTTTAAAAAAGAAAAAGTGCACCTTTGAAAAAAAAGGATGCCGGGTCTGCATAGAAACATGCCCTGTTAAGAATATTAAAGAAAACAGGAAGAGACCGGTCTGGAGAGGGTTTAGCTGTATCCTCTGCGGATACTGTGAATTGAAATGTCCCGAGGAAGCAATCATTTCACCGTTTCATTTTCCTTTCTTTCGGCTTTTTTTAAAATATAATGTCAAAAAAGGGATCCAGAATCCTGCTGTGGACCATACATTCGTGGTTATTAAAAACGGCAGGATAGAACCTGTCAAGGTAAAAAAAGGCGCCCAGCCTTTCCTCCTCAAATAACCCCCGTCCCCTTGAGGTGATTTTAATTTGAAGAAATTTTAGTCTTTTCCTAACTTTTCCGGTGAGGAAAAGTTAGGAAAAGACTGCCCCAATCCAAATAATTAAAATAACCGAATAAATATCTTGATTTTTCTTCTCCATTTAATATTTTCAAAAAAATGAAAATAATGAAAAAGATCATCCTTATGCTTTTCTTTTTATCCACCCTTATATACGCTCAGGATGAGCCGATCTATCCCATAACAAAGTTTTTCATTCAAAAAAGTCAAATTTGTTCTCCAGTGGAAGAGCTATGGCCCACTATGGAAGGGGAAATTATTTACGAATTGAAGAGCGTAAAATATTTCCAGGTTTTTCATTACAAAGTCGATTCCTCACTCGGTCTTCCTGAAATGATAAAAGTCCGGTTTCGCGTAGAAAAGTGTTCTTCTGACAGTCAATTTATTATTCAATCCTTTATCCTTTCAAAACTGAAAGGAAAAACCTTTACGCTGAAGAATAAATTTTTAATAAATAATGATAAGGATATAAAAAAATTTCCCCGTCTTTTTAAAAATTATGTTACCAAGATGTTTCCTTTAACCGGTATTGTGCTAAATGTGTCCAGGAACAAGATAAAGATTAATTTGGGAAAGAAACAGGACCTTGTAAAAGGAGATGTCTTCCTCATAAAAGATCAGCATGACCATATCATTGCCTCTGCCATCGTTATGGAAGCTGATCAATATGATTCTGATCTTTATCTCACCAAATCAATAAAGTCAGTCAAACCCAAGGACCTGGCTGTGCCCTATACTTTTAGTCAGGCCAATCTTCTGCATTCCATCCGTTCAAAAAAAGTTAAAACCAATGTCAGGAAATATTTTCCTTACAGGATCAAAGGATTAGAAAGCCAGGATTTTAAAATATTCATCTCCTCAACTACGAATTATGCGCTTATATCGGATGCAGAAGAAACCATGTTTTTAAATATTGATAAATTATACATGGAAAAGGTCAATTCACTGGATTATAACAGTCTGTCCATAGGTAAATTTTCCTATCATAACTCCTTTTGCGGGTATATCACTTTTCTTAATTCGTTCTCATCAAAAATATTCAATCTTAATAATTTTAAGATAGGACATATTCTGAAAAATCCACTTGAGAATTCGTATTCCTTGAAAGGACACACTGAAGATCCCTTTCAATATGTTCCCATCAAGGCCTTTGATTTTTCTATTTCTGAAAAAATGTTCTTTTTTAATGAAGAAGATAAAAACCTTATTGAACTGGATATCCCCTTGAATCTTTTTAAAAGGATCGATTTATCTAATAAGATCTCTGACCTGCTAGAGCTGACAATCACTCCTAACGAAGAGATGATCATTATGTTTTTCCGGTCAGAAGGACGTCAGAACCTGCTTGTCCTTGATCTTGAAGACAAAACAGAGTATATCATAGACAATGTAAATTGGTATTTTCTAGACAAAAGCGGAATAAATCTTATATACGCTCAGGAGAAAAACCTGAACCAATACAATCTCTATACAAAAAAATATGAAACCCTGATCAAGTTGGATTATCCGGCACAAAGATCCATGATCTCTTTTTCCGAAAGATATATGGCTATATTAAACTCTGGAAAAGAAAATCAACTCGACCTGTACGATCAAATGGATGCCTCTTATAGAAAGGATGTTTTCGACAGCGGAAAATTAAAATTCATTAAAGCATTTGACTGGCTTCCGGGCTATAATTTTCTTCTGCTTTATGGCCGTTTAAAAGATGCTGACAGAAATGATAAAATTGATTATAAAGACCCCGATCTCATCATGCTGTTTGACCCTGTTTCAAGGAAGAGCTATCCTTTATTATATGACATTGATGATTACTATGGTTCAACGCCTGATGGCAATTTCATTTTCTGCAGGAAAAGAAAAAGACTGACCATCCACCGCATACCGTATGAAAAAATTATTGCACCATAAAGAAAATATTGTTCTTTTATATTTAGCTCTTATCACAGGAATCTATCCTGTGCTTTTAACACCCTCCTCTTTGCAAAAATTATTTATTTTATCATCCTTTTATTCTGTTATTTTCCATTACCTTGGTGTTTTCCTGTTTTTTTTCCTCATCCCTTTCTCCCTTATCCGATGGGTATTTCATGCAAGCCCCGGCGATTTTGGATTAAGTTTTAAAAATTTCAGGGCCAGTTCAAGACTGATCCTGGTCCTCCTGCCGCTTTTAACCGCCTTGATATGGTTGTCCTCTCGCCATCAGGATTTCCAATCTGAATATCCGCTGTACAGAGGGTTTTCAAGTTTTGGAATTAAATTATTAATTATGGAAATGGCATATCTTTTTTATTATATTGGGTGGGAATTTTTATTTAGAGGTTTTGTTCTTTTTAGCCTTGAAAAAAAAGGAGCGGGGTTAGCCATACTGGTTCAGACCATACCATCCACGCTTCTTCATTATTCAAAACCGCCCGGCGAGATCATTCTGGCCATGGTGGCGGGAATTATTTTGGGATATTATGTATTAAAATACAGAAATATTGCATTTGCTATTATTTTACATTTCTCAGCCGGATTGATGATGGATGTGTTCTGTCTAATTAATGGTTCGACGTTCTAGGTTCGACGACCCATCCCTAGGAATTGTCCAAAGACAATTCCAGGGACCAAATCCCTGAAATTTTTCTTCGAAAAATTTCTAGGGACAGGAGGTGGGGAGTGTCGAATCTCCAAGGATGAATGGGATTCGACTAATATATTTGATATTATATAAAAGATGATGATCGGATTCCTGTCATCCATGACGAATCCGATCCTATATACATCCTGTCCTGAGAAATGCGACCTTGTGGAATTTATTTAAAATTCCCAGGGCTGAGTCCTTGGAATCGCTTTGGCGATTCCTAAGGGAGCATTTCCAGGATTTAATCCCCGCAATTCTATGAATTGCAGGGGATATATCGAACGATCGATGAAAATAGTAATATACATAATCATTATTACATTACTTGCAGGTTGCGCGAGCACACCGAAGAAGGAGGGTCCGGTAAAATACCTTGACGACGCCAAAATGTATTACAAATTCAGGGATTTCAACCAGTCTATCAATATGGCACGGCAGGTCCTGAATAACAATTATTCAGACCAGGAAAAAGAAGAAGCCCTCTATATCATCAATGAAGCCGCTGAGGAAATCGTTATTGAACTCAAAAGGGATCTATATATTAAGGATGAGGAGTGGTTCGAAAAAAAGATCAAATCCATAAAGGAAGAGATGGGTATCGATATTGAGATCAAAAAAGTCGGTTATGAATATTTTATTTATTATGATAAAGCCGCCTTTTATGAATTGAAAAGCATGAATCCTAAAAGTAAATTTGTCAGGAATATAGAAGACAAGATCCTGGCCCGGGAAGCTCGTTTTGTCACAGACCCGGCCTATCGCTACAGGGAGATTTTAGCGGTAATTGAAAAATATTGGGAAACATATGAAAAAAGGCAAAAGGCTTTGTATGCTCCCTCAATTCTTCTCAGACTGGCTGACCTGTACCTGTATTTATATGAAAACGGGGCTAATGTAAAACAGGAGATAGGGCTATCCGATGGAACCATCAATGAATATTATCAGAAAGCCCGGGATATGTACACCAAAATTAAAAAGCAATACCCCAATTCTGAAGAAGCCCAGTCGCTCGGTTATGTCATTGACAGTGTTAAATTAAGAGATATACCTTCAACAAAAGCCAAAGTAGTTAAAAAGATACCGGCCGGGACACTGGTCAGAATCGTTGAACGGAGTGAAAAAAGGGAGAGTATCTCCAATATGTATGATTACTGGTTCAGGGTAAAATTAATCGATGGATTAGAAGGATGGATATACGGTTTTTATATCAGAACAAGTTTTTTAAAATAATTCAAACAAACGATAAATTACGATATTGCCTTTTTGTTGTGGGCAGCGCGATTTTATCCAATCTGGCCTATCCTGAGATCAATCTTTTTTTTATTCATTTTATTTCTCTTATCCCTCTTTTTTATGTTATCTATAAAACAGATAAATTATCAGATGCCTTTTTATATGGAGCCCTCTACGGTTTCACCTTTCATCTTATCCTGATCTTCTGGCTAAAAATTTTCCATCCGTTATCCCTCCCCGGATTACTCTTGGGATTTTCCATCTATTTTGGATTGAATCTATTCCTGATCAAATGGCTTATCCATCATTTCCCCAAGTTCCGTATCCTGATCATTCCGTCTGTATGGGTCCTGATCGAGTATATCAGGTCAATTGGATTTTTAGGTTTTCCCTGGGGTCTCACAGCCCACTCTCAATGGAATTTTATCCCTTTTATTCAGATCAGTGAAATATTTGGCATGTGGATCATTTCCTTCCTGATCGTTTTGTTCAATGTCCTCTTTCTTGAATTTTACCTGACGAGAAATAAGAAATTTATTTTTCATTTTCTGGTCCTTCTGTTCATCCCCCTGCTGTTTGGAATCTTAAGAATACATCAGATCCGGTCCCGGATGGAAAATATGGACAGGATCAAGATAGGTCTTATACAGGGCAATGTAGATCCCAATCTCTATTTCAGCGAGATTAAATATGACGTGCTTTCCATGTTTACGGTGCTTTCTGAAAAATGTGCTCTTGAGAACGTTGACCTGATTGTCTGGACAGAAACCACCATACTGGACTATTTAAACTATTACATAAAATACCGTGACCGACTTGTTGGCATAAGACATCTGGCTGACAGATTATCTTATGCTGAAAATGCGGTCAGGATAGCTCAGGATGTTGAAACACCTGTCTTTACCGGCACACTGGATTTTGAACGCATCCAAAAAAATGGAAAAACCATAGTGAATGACTATAATTCGGCTGTTCTCATTTCGAAGAAAGGACAGATTGTTGATATTTACCGGAAGAATCATCTTGTCCCCTTCGGGGAATGGTTCCCTTATGGCCAATATTTCCCCTTTATCAAAAGGATCCTGGAAAAGACCTGGGCAGGCAATTTTACCCCTTCCAATAAAAAAACAGTTTTCAATCTACAAAAAAATAACAGGAATTACCCTTTTAGCTGCCTGATATGTTACGAGGGGGTTTTCAGCGATCTTACTCGTTTTTTTATCTTAAAGGGAGCTCGATTTTTACTCAATATAACAAATGACATGTGGTCTTTCAGTCGCAGAGCCCAATTTCAGCATATGATCGCTGATGTTTTTCGCGCTGTAGAGAACAGAGTACCTTATATAAGGTCCGCTAACAGCGGAGTGACCGGTTGGATCAATCAATATGGAAAGGTGATGAAAACCCTGCCGCTTTTTACCAGGGATTATCTCATTGTGGAGGTCCCGGCAGGTAAGATCGATACTACTTTTTATACCCGCTGGGGCGATTTTTTTCCCAGAATATTATTGATTTTCATTCTGTCTCTGGTATTATTGCTGGGAATGCAAAAAATGCAAGCCCCACACCGGGAGCGCCTGTCCATGAAAGGGAGAGTGAGAAAAAAATGAAACGTTTTTTATTTATTCTGTTGTTCCTAATCCTTTTATCCTGCGGTGATTTTTTCATGCCAGGAAAGCATCAGACCCCTGAGAGTGTATTCAAAAACTGGCAAAAATATGCCGGGATCAGAAAATACGATAAAATGTTTGAATTTGAGTATTTTAATTTTAGAAATGTTCAGTACTGCTTTGATCAGATCAATAAGAATAAGGTATGGAGCAAAGCAACAAGACGTGAGCAGGAAAATTTTATAAAACTCTATAAAAAAACATTAAAAAGACTATTAGATGAAAGACCGGATGAAACATACAATGCTCTATTACGTTTAAAAAAGTCCTATCAGATTAATATTACACAATATACAGTAGACACAATAAAAGAACAGGGGTATCTTTTTGTGGCCGGGGATTATCCTGGAGAAGAAAAAATAAAATTGATCCGCCTGGATGATAAATGGTATCTTATCAATCCTTTTGGATATCATAGCTACATTCCTGTTTTCAAGACATTACAAGAAGAACAACATTAAAGAATTTTAATTATTTTTTGTTTTTATCCCAGGAAGGTTTTTACCTTCTGGCTTCTGTTGGGATGTTTCAGCCGTTTGATCGCTTTTTTCTCTATCTGTCGAATTCTTTCTTTGGAAAGACCGAATTTCTTGCCAATCTTTTCCAAAGACATTCTTTTATTATTATTCAAACCATAACGCAAATTGATAACGATCCGTTCCGTCTCGGAAAGGCTGTTTAAGGCGTCGTTCAAACTCTCAGCTAAAGAATTGGCCATCACATTATCTTCCGGTCGCGGACCGGTTGTGTCTGAAACGATATCGGAAAGGACACTGGAATTATCATTTCCAATAGGACTTTCCAGCGAAACATAGCCCTGAGCCGCGCTCAGTAATGTATTCACTTCTTCATTATCCATATCCAGCTGGTCAGCGATCTCGGAAGCGGAAGGAAGCCGTTTTAACTTACTGGTGAGCTTGTTAATGCTCTCCTCGATCTTTCTAATATCTGTTGAACGGTTAAGAGGAAGGCGGATCAATCTGGATTTTTCGGCAATGGCTTTAAGAATTGACTGCCTGATCCACCATACGGCATAGGAAATAAAATGATATCCTTTTCTATAGTCAAATTTATCAGCCGCGATAATAAGTCCCAGATTACCTTCATTAATAAGGTCGATCAGAGAGATCCCACTTACCTGATATTTTTTTGCAATGCTCACCACAAAACGTAAATTAGCCTGGATCAGATGCTGCTTGGACTGTTCATTCCCCTTCATGGCTCTTTTAGCCAGATACTCTTCTTCTTCGCGGGTTAAAAGAGGAATCTTGTTGATCTCTTTCAGGTAAATAGAGAGAATATCTTCATTAAGAGACTCTCTGATCTTTATTTTATAATCTTCTTTTTTCTTGGCCTTCATACTCTGTAAATGCCCCCTGTTTTTCTTTATTATTACTGTAAATCTCTTGTTTAGCTTATTAGACTGCCTTTTTAAATAAAAGTTTCAAAACAAAAATTAAAAAATGGGAGATTCTTTAAGCCTTGTTAACGGATGTTTAATGGAAAGACCTTCTGTACTGAATGTCTTCTTCGCGTCTCCATTGATCAATATCTTTACCCTGTCCACAGTGGGAAATTGAGTGGCTGTATAAACGATCTGATATAATCTGGCTTGGAGCATGGGTATTCCGACGCCGCTTTCCACTTCAGAGTTAAAATCGATATAAGCCGTACCGTTTTTAACGCTAACACCCTTCACCTTCACATTAGCCGGGAAAACACTGCTTATTCCATTGGCTTCTTCTTTTTGAGTTGGACCCTTTAATAAAAGATCCAGAGTATCCTCAAGGGGTGTTCCTCCGGTCTTTAGATCACGAGGCACTGATACCAGTTGTAATTTATCCTTGCTTTCAATATATTTTACAAAATACAATGTTACCCTTATCGTTTCTGAAGGAATCGCGTCAGCCTTTTTATCATGGCCGGGCATCTTTTTCTGTATAAAGTTTGAAAATGTCTTTGTCCATTTTCTATCTTTGATCTTCTCTCTGTTTGACACAAGCAGAATCAACAAGGTGAGAAAGATAATAATCCAGAACAAAAGCCAAACACCACAGCCTCTTCGAGATCTGGCCATGATTACTTTTTTTCCTCCAGTAGTGATTTTTGCAGTTTCATGATCTGCCTGACCTGGAAATAACTAGCGTATCCTTTTTCTATCAGTATTCGACCTATGGATTTCTTGATCCCTCGTTTTTCCAGTCTGGATTGAATATTTAAACATTTTTCCAACTGCCTCTGTGTTATGATTCCCATATCATAGAACAATTCCCCGAGTTTATATTCTCGGCTGACCGTTTTTTCCCCTTTAATCTTATTTAATTCCCTTTCATATTGCTTGACCAGTTTTCCGAGATGAGCGATCTGCTTGCCTGAATTATGGAGACGCTGCAGGACCATTTTTAAAAGATTAAGGACGATTTCCGGTCTTTCCATCATAACCCTGTCCATATACTCACCGGGAATGACTAAAAATTCAGAATCCTCATCAATAACAACGGTTGCGCTTCGGGGCTGTTTGAAAAGCGCTGATGATTCACCCACAATCGATCCCTGCTCAGAAATGGTATTGATCAATTGATCATCGATAAAAATATTGGCTTTACCTTTCTGAAGGATAAATAAATTCTGGCTTTTCTCCCCCTGTCTGAACAGAATATCCCCTTTTTTCAGAGATTTAGTCTCGATAAATGATCCCTTATCGGAAGGGATCTCCTTCCTTTTAAAAAGATTAAATTGGATAGCACACCCCCGTATATTATATGACCAGTTTATCTAAATTTATTTCTGCTACGACAGCGGGCATATTGATATCCCAGCGGCTTAATATATCAGGATGGACCTCTCCTAAATACCCCAGGGAAACATTCCCGGCTAATATTTCTGCTGACCGTCCCGGAATGAGAAAAGAAACCGGAGATTGTTGAATGTCATAGTCTTTAATATTCAAATAGTAAAAAAGCGAGTCTATGGCGGATCTCATTTCAGAGAAATTGGCTCTGGGATGCGCGGAAAACATTCCCAGATTCACCAGGGTTTTCGTGCCATAGTTTTCATCACCGGCTTTTATCAATACCTCACCCACTTCAAAAATTTTATGCGGGTATTCAGCTTTGGCAC
The DNA here is from genome assembly GCA_016931325.1 of Spirochaetota bacterium. Classification (GTDB taxonomy): domain Bacteria; phylum Spirochaetota; class JAHITG01; order JAHITG01; family JAFGFC01; genus JAFGFC01. Next base: position 10,472 of record JAFGFC010000071.1, read on the forward strand.
TGACACTTTCCACTTCTAATAGTGAGGGAATAATGCTCTTCCTTAAAAGATTATAACTTTCTGTCATAGGATTGGCTATTTCAACATTACTTCCAGAAGGAATATTCATCCTGTAATACATATTATCTGATGAATTTAATATATTGGATATGATCTCCTGATATCCCTGACCGACCACGACCTCCCTGACGTTGTCAGAAAAAAGTTCGATTTGGCTCAAAGATCCCAGAGTAAATTCAGAAGGCATCTCCGGCTTGAAATAATCAAATCCTTTTCCAATCGTATAATCTTCTATCACATCCACTGGATGCATGATATCATGCCGAAAATCTGGAACAGTACATTTTAAGGCGTTGGCTGTAAAACCCGGATCTTTATATCCCATCTTTTTTAAACTGGTTTTGATATCCTGCTTTGAGGGAATATTACCGATTATGGTTTCGAACTGCTTGAATAATACCTTGATAGAATGATTAAAATGATAAGGGACCTGAACTTCCTGGCCATAGAGAGTGGCATAAGGGTACTTTACCTTCAAGGGAATAATGGTCGCTCCTCTGTCATACAGATCACAGGCTAACATATTGGCCACAAGCAGTAAATTTCTAAGATCAGTTCCGGTTATCTCGACAAAAACTTCCTTATCCCCTGTCTGGACCTCACCAATATACCGGCTGTTAATAATGGGCGGAAAGGAAAGCACATGGCTCGTCCGGTCAACAATGATAGGATAAAAGCTTTTATTCTTTACAATATGCCCGAATTCGATCCCCTTGGGATGTTTTTCAAGGATCTGCGCCAGATCCATTTCTTCATCCATTCCAAGCGGCACATATTTAATATCAGACGGTCTTATGGCTTTGTAAAGGACAGGAAACCTGATCCTGTCTAATTTATAAATACCAATAGCGATATCTCTCCTGGCGTGTCCGAAACTCATGCAGAGTTTTTCTTGATTCTGGATCAGTTCAAGGAGCCACTCTTCTGTGATCCTGATATCCCTGGCGCCAAATCCGACAATAAAAGGCCTGATGGATTTTACTTTGCTGTCCACTTTAATTTGTAAAGCAGGCTTTGCTTTTTTAAAAAAGGGATAGCTGTAATCTTTCAGTCCGAGGTATTGATTGATCTGCCGGGCCAATCCTGAACAGGTCCACAGGTCCGGACGGTTGGTATCGTTAAATTCAATTTTATAGATCCCATCTTCCAATCCTTTTAATTCAGCCTTGGCGCATTCCAGTATTTTCTCCAGTCTGGATCCTGACAATTTTGTCAAGATCTGTTTATCAAAATCTTTTTTTATAATTTCTATCTTGGGCATCTTTACATCACCATTCTTGACTGCCTCACAAAATCCAGATCCCGTGAGAACAGTTCTCTGATATCATTGATCCCCATGGCCATCATGGCCATCCTGTCAACACCCAACCCCCAGGCCAGGACAGGGACCCTGACACCCAGAGGAATCGTCAATTCCGGTCTGAAAATACCTGCCCCTCCCAGCTCGTACCAGCCCAGTTTGGGATGCTTGATGTGCAGTTCAACCGAGGGTTCAGTAAAGGGGAAATAAGCCGGGGAAAATTTTATATCGTCCGCTCTGGCAATTTCTCTGGCAAATAAAGTTAACAGCCCCAGGAGGGTCTTGAAATTAACTTCTCTACTCAACACGATCCCTTCCACCTGGAAAAAGTCAGCCAGATGAGTAGCATCCACCCTGTCGTATCGGAAACATCTGGCAATGGCAAAATATTTCCCCGGGATCTGTGGATGGGATGCCAGCATGCGGGCCGACAGAACAGTACCCTGACTGCGCAGTAAAAGCTGTTTGGCCTTGGTCCTGTCAAATTTATACCCCCATCCTTTTGAGCCGGTCTTTGCTCCATTCTCATGAGCCTGAGCCACACTGGTAAAATAAGGTTCTTCGATTTTTTTGGCCAGTCTGGGATCTTTGAGAAAATAGTTATCATGAATATCCCTGGCCGGATGAGTCTGGGGCATAAAAAGAGCATCCATATTCCAGAATTCTGTTTCCACCAGACCTCCCCGCATTTCAGAAAAACCAAGGGCAATGAATTTATTCTTTAAAAAATGTAAAAACTCCCTGTAGGGATTCTTGCGGCCAATGATAATATGAGGAGCCGGCAGGTCAAGATTGTACCGTCTGAATTTCTTGTTCTGCCATTTCTTCTCCTTTAACATTTCAGGACTTAGCTGCGATATCTCATCACCTGTCATTTTCTCTTTGTTAAGGATCTCTTTTATCTGTTTGCCTTTTTCTGTCATGATGTATGATACAATATCGGTCTCGTGTATTTTGAAACATTTCTTATAAAGAGAATAATCTTTCGCTTTTTCCAGACAGTTCTTCTGTTCAAGGGACAATTTTGATTCATCAAAAATTTCCGTACTGTCTTCCGGCAAATGTTTCAGGGTTTCATAAAAATCATTATGATAAGAAATATCTTTTTTTTCATCCAGATAATAAGATCCCTCTTCCTCTAACAGCAGCCCGTCTTTTTTCATACTCCCGATGGTAGATCCTATATCTTCATTTTTATACTGCATTCCAAGTTCCTGCATCAGTTCAGCCGCTGTCGCTGATCTTCCGCCTTTTAACCGATCCATAATGTTTATGGCGGGGACAGGTTTTTCTTTGAATTCTTGGCCCTTTTCAGTTCTCCCAAATCGCTTGCAGGTTTTACGCCCGCTCTCTTTAATCAAACCTTTGGATAATAGCCAGTCCAGTCCTCTTCTGATCTGGCCCTCATTCAGGCCTGTTCTCAAAAGGAATTGAATATCAAAATTCTGATCGTCTGTTATCGCATTCAGTATCTTGATCTCAATAGGGTGCAGGGTATTTATGATATTACTTACCGACATGCATGACCTCAATTAAAGTTATGACTTGTAAAATTATGAAAAATTAGCCTATTGTCAAGATATTTATTCGGTTATTTTAATTGGTTATCCAGTGTAGTCTTTTTTAACTTTTCCGGAGAGGAAAAGTTAAAAAAGACTACACCTCGAATTAAAATCACCTCAAGGGTGAGGGGGAAGAAGAAAAGAAAATCATGAAAGATATTTGATCTATTTATGTTTCCGGCGGCTTCTGGTCTTTCGCTTAATGCGTGTCGGTCTCCTGATCCCCCTCTTCCCGAACACAAAAACACAGTTACGGCCTGATTCCTTGGCCTTGTATAGACTCTCATCCGCTCGCTCGACAAACTCCAATCTGTTCTCCCCTTCCCCTAATTGCGCCACACCAATACTCAATGTCACATTTAACTCTTCAACCCTTTTCCCCACCCGGTAGCTCATCTTCAACCCTTCGGCCTCTTTACATAACTTGCCTGCCAGGTTTTCCGCTCCCTCCAGGTCTGTTTCCGGCATAATTACCACAAATTCATCCCCTCCATACCGGGCCGCTATATCGCTTTTCCTTACATTCTCCTGGATCAGATCCGTCACCTCGATCAATACCAGATCTCCTGCCTGATGCCCGTAATCATCATTGAACCTTTTAAAATGATCAATGTCGATGATCATGAGGCTCAATGCCTTGCCATACCTTAAGGCCTCATCAACGCTTTTTATCAGATAATTGTCAAAGAAAATCCGGTTGTAAAGTCCAGTCAGCCCGTCCGTGATCGCCCGCTGGTAAAGCCTTGCGTTCTCTATCGAGACTCCGGCCTGACCTGAGATAAGATCAAGAACCATCAAATCCTCCTGGCTGAATAGCCCGGTCACCAGACGATTATCCAGATAGATCACACCCAGCATATTTCCACGCGCCATGATCGGCGCACAGAGAACGCTTTTTAGCCCGTACTTGACCACTGACGACTGCCCTTTCAGTACCGTGTCTGTACCCGCATCTTCCACAATAACCGGCTTTGTCTCTTTTTCCACCTTCTCTATTATGCTCTGGCTGGAGATAAATGCTTCTCCCTTCAGCTGCCCCTTCTCCACATTCCTGACCACCCTGATTTCAAGCTCTTTCTTCTTCCCCCTCTCATCAGGATATAACAACAGTATGCCCCGCTCCGCTCCCACCAGTTCCATGGTCTTGTCCATGATCTTTTCCAACAGCTCGTCCAGGTTGAGTATGGATGACAGATATCGGCTCGTGCCCAATACCGTGGTCATCCTCCGCTCCACCTTGAGCCGGTCCTGCGGGCTGACCTCCTCGGTTGCCTCTTTCTCTTCTTTGAGTCCCAGGGCCTGAGAGCATTCTTTGATATATTTTTTAGCTCCTATGGTTTTGAAAACAGTTAATGCTGTTTCCCGGTTTTTCATGGCTTCTTCTTTTTTCCCCATTATATCTAAAAAATTGCTGTATTCGTAATAACTTTTAGCCATTTCATATTGACGATATGTATTTTTTAAATGTTTTATACTTTTTTTAAAACAATTTTCCGCTTTTGTCTTCTTCTTAATTAAAGCGTAGTATTTACCACATACTCTCCATGTAACACCGTAATGGGCTGGCCAGGCTTTTGTATGCTTGTGAGATTCTTTACAAATTTTTTTTATCTGTTTCATGTCTCTTTTTAACAAGATCTTATTTTTTGTCCTGGTATCTTCATTATAATATCTCATGATATAGGAATCAGCCAAATAAGGATACAGGTATACAATATAATCTTTAATAAAATTATTATTAAGATACAGCTCTTTAGCTCTTTCCAATAATTTTATTGCTTCCTGATATTTACCCTCTTCATATTTTAAATATCCGTGTACAACGCTGGAAGAACAATATATAAACCAAACTTTGTTTTTTTTACTGACACTCAAAGCCTCTCTTCCTACTTTGTTCGCTATATCAAAATTTCCCATTTCTATATTAGCTAAAGATATATTGGCCAGTGCTGAACTTTCACCATATACATCTTTTAATCTTCTACTGATTTCCAGGTATTGGGTTAAATAATTAACCCCTTTGGCATAATCAGACATTAATCTGTATAAAAGACCAAAACCCTGTATTATCATCCCTAATTCCCACATATCCCCCATTCTTTCAAATTTTTCCTGTGCCAGAGTGAAAACCTCAATAGCTTTTGGATATTCTGCCTTCCAGCTATAGCCATATCCCATAAACTGGAGTGATTGAGCTAATCCCCATTCATCATTCAGTTCTTTCCTTAAAGCTATAGCTTTTTTATGATATTTTATGGATAATTTAAAAATAGGTATAGCCATTAATAACGCAGCATATCCTCCAAAAGATATGCCTAATTCCTTTGATTTTCCTATCCTCGATTCTGATATATTTAACATCCTTAATACATTGCAGATAAATTTACTAATATCACTTAAAATATACATCCAATTTAACGGGATATTGATCCAGACTATTTCTTTATCTTCTTCTTTGATATTTTTAATTCCCTTGCGTACAAAAATAAATGGGAAAAGATTATGCAAAAGATGTGTAATAATTTCTTTTGTCAAAGAAATTATGATTTCTATTTTCTTTCGCGGAATTTTTTCTCCAATTAATAATAATCCATTCGCTAAATTGTCCTCACATTTTTCCCAGTCCCCTTTTTTAAAATAAGCCGTTCCTATTTTCCGGTAAATACGGGCTTTTTCAACAGGTTTTTTCTTTAAATGCAAAAGTTCCCGACATAGATCTATCGCTTCATCATTCCTGCCAATCGTTAGATATACCGCTGATAAACCCTCTTTGGCTTGAATCCACTCTTCTTTACCTTTCTTCCCTTTCTTTTCTAACAAGTCTATCCCTATCTGATAATATCTGATCGCATCTTCATTGGCATAGTTTACTTTCGCCTTTTCAGCTGCCGGGATGACATATTCCAAAGACTTTCGTTTATCTCCTCCTTCTGTATAATGATGTGCCAGCTCAAAGACCACACTCTCAATGTTTTTCTTATTTAATTCTTCGATTGCTTTTGCTATTTTTAAATGAAGAGCCTGTCTTCTCTTCTTGCCGATCTTCTGATAAAAAGCATCCCGGATCTTGTCATGCACAAAGATCTTCTTCCCCCGTTCCAGACTTTCCTGGATCAGCTGCATGGATATGGCGTCATCCACTATCCTGACAACATCCTCCTTTGGCATCTCTACCAGAGGATACAGCAGATCGATCTCAAATTCCCTGCCGATAACAGATGACAGATAAAGTATTTCACTCTGCTTCTGGGTGAGATCCTCGATCCGTTTTAAAATAATATCGATCATATTGGCTGATACCGGAATCCTGGCTATCCGTTTCCAGTCCGCATCCCAGTACCCTTCCTTCCATATCAGGCCTTTCTCTTCTACCAGTTCTCTCAAAATACTTATGGCAAAAAAGGGATTTCCCCTACTTTTTCTCATCACATACCGGGTCAACTCATGGGCTTTGCTCTCCCGTTCACCCAAAAGTGAAGCCACCATCCTGTTCATCCTGTCATAAGTAAATGATTTGATAATAATCTCTTCTAAAGCATAACCTCCTGTTTCAGCCTCATTTTTTACCCTGGTTAAACTGTGCTTTTCATCCACCTCATTATCACGAAAAGCTCCTATGATCAACAGGTTTGAATTTTTTACCTTCCCGGCGATCTCCTCAAGGAGCCTCAAGGTCCCTTCATCCGCCCATTGCAGATCATCGATATAGATCAGGCAGGCTGTAGTTTCCCCAACCAGATGACAGAAAAAATTGGATGCCACCATTAAAAATCTCTGGTTCTCACGTTCCGGATCAAGTTTGACCAGCTGAGGTACTTCGCCCAATACTTCAGACATGTTCCCATTAAGCCGTATCACGATCTCTCCCAGATCCCCCAGAATATTTTTTATCCTCTTTATCTCTGTTTCTTTTTCTTTCTTCCCTAACCTTTCAAGATGTTTAATATACCCGTTAATCGTGTCCCGGAAAGGCTGATAGGGTGTCTTGTTCTCCTGGTCCAGACAACGGCCGCCAATGAAAAGCCCGTTCTCTTCATAACAGTAACTCCTCATCTCCTCCAAAAGACGGCTCTTGCCCACTCCCGGTTCTCCTCCTATCAAACAGACACTCCCCTGACCATCCCTGGCTTTATTAAAAAGCTTTTGCATCCTGGATACTTCTGCTTCCCTGCCCACAAGCCTGGTCTGATAACTGATCTTTACCTTCTGGTCCTTCTCCCCTATGATAAAACCCCTTTCCCCTTTCTGGAATCTTTGTACATCATATAAAAGCCCCTTGGCGCTCTGATACCGAAGCTCCGGTTCCTTGAACAACAGTTTCATCACCATCTCTTCCAGTTCACTCGATATCCCGGTCCGCACCTTGCCCGGCTTGGTCGGCATTACAGCCACCTGCTGATGAAGCATCTTGCTGGTCTCTTTGGCCCTGAAAGGCAGTTCCCCGGTCAGCAATTGATAAAAGATAATACCCAGTGAATACAGATCACTCCGTTCATCTATTCTTTTATTCACGATCCCCGTGGCTTCAGGCGACATGTATCCGAAGGTCCCGACCACTTCTTCCTCCCCTTTCAAATGACCCAGTTCCATGATAAAGGCCACGCCAAAATCTAAAAGTTTTGTCACATTTCCTTTGCCCTTTTTCACCAGCATAATATTGCCCGGTTTCAGGTCCCTGTGAAGTATCCCCCGGCCATGTACATAATCCAGTGCCTCTGTCAGTTGTTTGATAATATCGATCGTTTCTTTTGTTCCAAAACTTTTCTGCTGCTCCAATTTCTCGGACAGGCTCTGTCCGGGAATAGATTCCATGACAATGTAAGGAATATTTTTATATTCTCCGCTGGAATAGATCTTTACGATATTGGTATGGCTTAACTGGCTGACCGCTTCGATCTCTCTTTTGAACCGGATCACATCTTCAATATAGGATGAGGTCACTCCCTGTTTGAGGAATTTTATGGCCACATCATGCTTTTTTTTTCTGTCCCTGGCCCGAAAAACAACACTCATTCCCCCTTCGCCGATCTGTTCAAGTATCTGGTATCTCGTATCAATTGTTGCGTTCTTTTTAAATTTCAGTTCCATAATTTCAATCGTTTTTCTTCTTTTTTCTTATCACTTTCCTGGCAAAAACAAGATAACCCGTATGGCCCACCATCCTGTCATCAGGCCTGATCCTCTGCGGATTAATCTTGTAATAACGCTGCAGAAATTCGAGTATTTCCAAACATCCAAATTTGTTATTGAAAGCACTCATCAGCTGGGATATTTGGTTGGTTGTAGGCACAATAATACCCAGCATACAGGATGGCTTTAATAGACTATAGACCAGGTCTATATAGCGCCAGGGTTCCTTTACATCCAGGAAAGCCGCATCGAAATTTTTAAACCGGACACCTTCCTGGATATCTTTGTTGAATAATTTAACGTTGTTGTATAATTTGAAACTTTCCAGATTTTTCTTTGCCAGCTCGTAGAATTTTTTCTCTTTTTCAAATGAATAAATGTATCCTGAAGGTGCCACATGGGTGGCCATCACCATGGTCAAAGAACCGCTCCCGGTACCGCATTCAAATACCTTTGAACCGCTTTTAAGATCCAGCTTGTGTGAGATGTAAAAGGCTTCCTTGGGATAAACGATCTGCGTCTTTCTTTTCAATCCAAAAAGGAGAATATCTTCCAGAGTTGGTTTAAAGATAAAATGCTTCTTAAACTCAATACCATAAGGTTTGCCAATAACCTCTTTGAGTTTTATATTACCGGCCTTGGTGGAAAAATTTCTATTCCTGTCGGCTTTAACGCAATATTTCCTGCCTTCTGAAAAGATAATAATATAATCATGCTCTTTGATCTTATCCATTTTTTCCTTTGATGAGCAGAGAAAAATCAGCTGAAGGGGCGGAGTGAGTAACAGCCCCGACAGAAATATAATCAACCCCCGTTTGCGCCATCTTCTTAATGTTCTTCAGGGTCACATTCCCTGATACCTCCAGTCTGGCCTTCCCTTTGTTCAAAAGGACAGCCTTTTTAATATCCCTTATTTTAAAATTATCCAGGAGAATGATAGGGACTCTGTTCTCCAGCGCTAACTGGAATTCCTTAAAATCTTTGACCTCAACCTCAAAAGGCTTTTTAAATTGTTTTATCTTTTCCAAAGCTTTATCAATCCCCCCAAGGGCAAAAATATGATTCTCCTTTATCAGGATCTCATCTTTAAGGTTGAACCGGTGATTCTTCCCACCGCCAATAAAAACAGCATATTTTTCCAGGGCACGTAGACCCGGTAAAGTCTTTCTTGTATCAAGAAGTATAACCCCGTATCGTTCTATCAGCGAAACCATTTTATGTGTGGTTGTGGCGATCCCTGATAAGCGTTTTAAAAAATTCAAGGCGACACGTTCCCCCTGCAGAATAGAGGCTGCTTTGCCCTTTATTCTCGCAATCGGTTGCCCTGACATGATCCTGTCACCGTCCTTTTTCAGGGCTGTTATCCTCAATGAACGATCAATCCTGTGAAAACAGTATGTGAAAATATCAAGACCACATACAATGATATTATCTTTTGACAGAACTTCAGCCTGAGCCTGTATCTTTTTACTGATCAATAACCGTGTTGTCAGATCCTGCAGACAGGCATCTTCTTTGAGAGCAATATCGACAGTAGCCTTATAGTCTATTTTATATTTTTTTCCGCTGATAATGGTACTGAGAATCTGGTGCATAATTGCTCTAATATTAACAGCTTTTTATATAAAAATCAAATGGTTTTTAAAGCCGTAAACTTAATATTTATTCCTTTTATACGATAATAAAATAAATGGAAACAAAACGATGCAGCCTGTTTTTTCTTTACTTCCTGTGTTTACCGTGGATACTTTTTTCAGATACAAATTCTTCATCAACCAATATAAAAGAAAAATACACTAAAGAGACCATCCAATTCTGGGATAGAACTCTGCGTTTCGGCACCACACAGCAGAAAAAGGCTGTCCTTGAAACCATCAGAGATCAAAAGATCGAAGCCGCCCTGGATATAGTAAAGGACCATCTGGAAACAGAAAGGAACCTCACTGTGAAAAAGATCATGATCGAGGCTCTGGTAACTTTAAAAGACAGATCATCCATCCCTTATCTGATCACGCTCTTAAAAGATAATTCCTTAACGAGGGATATCCATATTTTTGCCATGAATGCTCTGGGCCTTTTAAAATCTGAAAAATCCGGTGATGTTATTCTTAAATTTTTAGATTCGCCTGATATCCAACTGAAAGAGACCGCGTTGAGGGCTCTGGGTGGGATTCAATACAAACCGGCTACACCTGTTGTTATTAAAAAGCTAAAAGAAGAAGAGAATGAAAGGGTGAGAACAGAAATGATATTGACCCTGGTCAATATCGAATCAGAAAAATCTCAGGACACCCTCATTTCCATTCTGACGAATGAGAACGAAAAATCACTTAACCGTCAATTTGCTGCTACCGGATTAAGTCGCATAAAAAATGAAAGATCCTTTGCTATTTTATCACAATATATCGAGCGTACTGACACAGCGATAAAGGCCAGAATAACAGAGGCGTTAGGGACCCTGGGGAATAAAAAAGCCGCCATGATCTTACAGGAATGCTTGAAAGATGATGATGATGTTATCCGGTATTATGCAGCTCTATCACTAGGAAAATTAAAGATAAAGGATGCCCTGGAGATATTAAAGTATAAAAAGGATTATGATCCTGAACTCAAGGTCAGAAAGGCATCTGAAAAAGCCATAAAACAAATTTCAGGGGAGTCAGATGAACATAAAGGACTCGGAAATACAAAAAACTAAAAAGATCCTGAAAGATTTTCATTCCACACTTGAAGAAGTTTCTTATTATTGCTCAAAGACCAACAAGATCTACAAAGCCTTTGGACTGTCCGTGATCAATTCCACGGCCATGGACAGGATCAAAGGGATGTGCGATGAGATACAGGGCAGGCTGAAGAAGGATTTCATCTTAAAAATCAAGATCGATAAAAATTACTATCATGATCTGAGAAATTTTATATTTACGGATATATCATTATTTATTAAACAATTTAATAATTTTTTTAATAATATACTGATCCGTTTTAAAAAAAATTATTTTAGTAAAGAAGAATGGAAGACCGGTAATCCTCTCACACTTCTGGGCGCTACTTTTACTTTTTTAAATATGCAATTTAAAAGTCTAAGCAATATTGTTAATCGTTTCTTTAATGTGGGTCTGAAGGAACATTACGAGCTCGAGGTCATTGATGATACAGATAAAATATGGGATACTAAAGATATGAAATTTGCCGAGTTCCCGAGCGATATCAATAAAATAAAAGTCTACGCCAGGAATATTATGGATACCTGTAGTTCAGACGAAATAAAAGAGAATGTGATACTGCAACTTCAGATCAGCGAATTTATCAAAAATGCCATCCGTCATGGCAATAAACTTGATCCTAATAAAAAGGTCAAAGTATGGCATAATATTAACAATGATTTTGTCAAATTGATCGTGCAGGATGAAGGTGAAGGATTTAAACAATTAGAAGAATGGAACGAATTTAATAAACTGCGAAATAAATTTATACAGGAACAGGATTTAACAAATGTTCTCCTCTTTGCCGCCTATAAAACAACCGATAGCCAGGACAATGATGGCGGTAATTTTTTATTTTCAGCTTTGGAATATTGGGATAGCGGAGTTATTTTTAATCAAAAAAGAAACAAGATCGTCGTCATAAAATATTTCTATTGAACGATCAGACTTTTTTATAAAATTTAAAATATTGTCCGATCTTTGTAGCGGTAAACACTTCCAGAACATCTGAAGAAATAGACAGGATACCCAGTTCCCCGCCTTTTCCCTTTAAATCTTTCATGACATCCATCAGACATCCCAGACCGGAACTGTCAATATAATCGATCTTTTGAAAATCCACAATTATTTTTTTAAACCCCTGTTCGATACCGTTCTTTAATAATTTTTTTAATTCACCCACATTATTGATATCAATAGAAGTATTTTCTTCCTCGATCCTGACAATAAAAAGATGATCATTAATTTCTGCTTTAAACATTTAATACTCCCCTTTTAATTCTTTATCAGTATAATATCTCAAGGCCACCACTTTGTTCTTTTTCTTATTATATATCATACCGCTATTCCAGAATTCAATGGCAGCAAAAAGGGCATTACCGCCATCCAGCTCGCTGCTTTCCGAGGTTCTATAGGAAATAAATTTTAGCATTTCATCAAAATTATTTTCTAAAAAATATTTCGTCCTTTTTTCATTAAACTCATTCCACTGTTCCAGGGTTGTAAATCCTTCCCCTTGATCCTCAACAATGATGCGGGCGAACCTTTCCTTCGGTTTAAATTCCCACCAGGCCCTCACAACCTTACTTTCATCTTTCCTGTTCCCGTGTATAACAGCGTTCTTTATTAACTCTGATATCTGTTGTTCCAATAGATTCCCCATTTTAAATTCATTGGGAGCCTCAAAGGCAATAATCGTTGCATAGTTTCTGATCTGTCTATATCGACTGGGAAATTCCCGAAATCTCATTCCTTCCGTAGTAAAATAAGGGCTATATTCATTCACTTCTAATCTTCTGATCTTGGCCATAATGAATCCTGCAAAATACTCGTTAGACAGTTTAATCAATTCCCACTGGAATGTCAAGGATTTTATATTTGCTTTTTTAATTTCAAAGAGTATAATAGATAAAATTTTCTATATGGAGGTAACTATGCCTGTTATGGACATAAGCCTTTTCCCTATCGGCACAAAATCAACATCCCTCAGTCCTTTTATTGCAGAATCGATCCGGTTTTTAAATAAAACGAAAAATGTGAAATACTCCTTGACTCCCATGGGGACGATCATTGAAAGTTCTTCAGTAGACAAACTTTTAAAAATAGCCGGTGAAATGCACAAGAACATGCTGAAAAAAACAAACCGTGTCCTTACCCATATCAAAATTGATGATAGAAAGGACAAGAAAATCACCATGGAATCAAAAATCAGATCAGTGGCAGAAAAGATCAAATAAAGTTATACTTGATTTATAAATTTAAAATGTTATATATATCTGTAATTACAGATTGCCGATTGAAAAATGAAACATATAAAAATAGTCACAGGGATTTTTTTATTTTTTTCTTATTCTTTATTCCTGCCAGCTCAATCTGTTGATGAGGATTATCCCTATATACCAACAGAAGAAACGAATAAACCCTTTATCATTCAAACCAATAAATCGATTTCCAAAGAAGAAAAATCCACTCTCAAAGTGAATGTCGGTTTTTTTTATCTGTTTTCCTCTGGCGGATTCAATCAACCTTATTCGGCTGACGTTCAGGGAGAAGAGATATACTATCGTATGCCGGTTAACAGTTTTAATGACTCACTTTATATCAGTATCGGCTTTGACTGGGATTTTTTAAAACAGTACAGGTCCAGACTGGGATGGTCTTTGGAGTTGAACTTTGGCGGAAGTGGTGATTCTGAAGGGTCAGCTGACAAGATAGAATCTTCTACTGATCTGGGACTGGCCAAAGGAGGCGAATTATATGCTAATTTTGCCGCTCACAGGATCACAGCCTATCTTAATATTTTCTCTTATCCTTATAAATTAAGCCTGCTCCATTTTTATACAGGATTAGGAGCCGGCCTGGGAATCGGGTGGTTCACCTATAATGAACTTGTGGAACAGGAGATCTCTGAATACGAACAGAATTTCAGGGCTACCTTTGTCAAACTGATACCCGGTTTCAAGATCTTTGCCGGATTTATCCTTGATTACAGCCTGTTTGATCTGTTTGAACCTTTCTTCCTGGAAATGGCCTATAAAATATCTCCCACCCCGAAGATGAAGCATGAGGATTTTGGGACGAGGATAGAATTTCAGACATCGGGATTTATGCTGGGTCTTGGCTTCCGTTATTAACGGGCTGTTGCCCCAATCAAAATTTTTACATATTATCTATTTGGGCAACAGGCCGTTAAAAAAAAGGGCCATGACCACACCGTCTTCATTATTATTTTTATAATATTTATTCCTTATCATAATAGGTTTAAAATTGAATTTTTTATACAGGCTTATGGCTTTCGCATTCGATACCCTTACTTCTAAAAAGATTGACTTTATTTTTAACTTTTTTAATTTCTTGAATATATATGATAAAAGTTCTTGGCCAAAACCCTGGCTTTGATATTCCATGTCAACAGCAAAATTAACAATATGGGCTTCGGGTATGATAACGTGCAGGACAATATATCCGATCAGTTTCCTTTTCAGGAAAATCCCGTAAGCGTAACCTGATTTTGACCTTATGCATGTTTGGAAGCTGTTCGATGTCCAGGTGGAGTGTGGAAATACTGAATATTCTATCTTTAAGATATCCGGCACATCACTTTCAATTAAGGCACGAACCCTGGTAGAGGTCATAAACTGATTATATCAAGTTTGAATAAAATGGCAAATAAAAAAGAATATATCATTATCATCCCTATCTATAATGAGGAACAGCATATCCTTACTGTCTGCCAGAAGATGAAAAAGATCATCGATAAAAAAGTTATGGATATTCTGGTCATTAATGACGGTTCAACAGATAAAACACTTACCATCTTGAAAGGCATAAAAAATATCAATATATTATCTCATAAGGTCAATCTGGGGTATGGGCAGTCTCTGATTAATGGTTTTCATTACGCTATAAAACGGAATTATAGATATATTATTACCATGGATTGTGACTGGCAGCATGACCCGGATCAGATCATGCATTTTGCTCAAGCGATCAGAGGTCATTGGGACATCATATCAGGAAGCCGTTATTTAACATTGTCTCCGGCTAAAAAAAAAGATGTTCCTCAAGATCGTTTTACAATTAATAAAAAAATAACTCGAAAGATAAATAAAATAACAGGCTTTCATCTTACAGATTCTTTTTGTGGATTCAAAGCCTACAAGGTCAATATATTGAAAAAGCTGGAACTGACAGAACCCGGCTATGGCATGCCTATCCAGTTATGGCTTGAAGCCGGCAAACACAATCTGAAAGTGAGAGAGATCCCTGTGGATCTGATCTATCTCGATTATTCCCGTAACTTTCATAATCGATTCACTCATGCCAAAGAACGATATAAATATTATCTTAGGATACTCAAAGGAGGTAAGGAATAATGAATATCATGATAATGGCCCCCCACCCTGATGATGCCGAATTGGCTATTGGCGGGACGATCGTCTCTCTTACTAAAAATAATAATATTTTTCTACTGGATATGACAAATGGTGAACCCACACCCCATGGCAGTATTGAAACAAGACTCAATGAAGCCAAAAAAGCAGCCAACATCCTGAATATAAAAAAAAGGATCACCCTTGATCTTCCGAATCGATATCTTCAGGACACGATAGAATACAGACAAGCCATCGCTGAAAAAATAAGAGAGTACAAACCTGAAATATTGTTGATCCCTTATAAAATAGACGCTCATCCTGATCATATCGCTTCACATTATCTGGGATTGGCTTCGCGTTTTTATTCAAAATTTACTAAATCCAAAATGAAAGGAGAACCCTTTTACCCCTCGAAACTTTTTTTTTATTTTCCGAGCCACATGAGGATCAATATACATCCTACGTTTATTTATCCCGTCACGGAAAAAGAATTCCAGAAGAAGAGGCAGGCTATCAGAGCTTATCGGTCTCAATTCTTTTATGGGAAGAACAAACAGATCCCTGAGTTTATCGATATTATCGGAAAATATTGGGGAAAGCTGATCTCATCTGATTACGGAGAGCCTTTTTATACGCCGGAGGTGATCGGCATAAAGGATATGGGTTGTATTGTATAAAAATGGAAAGGGAACCGATTAAAAAAACCATTATTCAAAATCATCAGACCCGGAAAGAATTCTTCACACATCAAAAGACATGGGAAAAGATAAGAAAGCAATTTTTCAAGGATTTGAAACTCGACCGGTTCGGCGCCGATGTTATAATCATCGCGACAGGTCATCAACCGCTTTTTTATTATCCCGGTATTATCTTTAAAAATTACTATACGCATAAAATTGCCGGTATGGCAAAAGGCATCCCGGTCAATTTTATCGTGGATACAGATGAAGCCATTGTTCAAATCGTTATACCCGGTAAAAATGAAAATATATTTTTCAAAAAATTAATGGAGCTGAAAAATCCCGATAAAAAAGCCTATTTTCATTTTAAACCTTCTCAAGAAGAGGTAAAACATTTTTTTATCCGTATTGAAAAAGAGATAAAAGGCCTTGATGATACCCGGACCAACAAGGCCTTCAGGGATTATTTTAAATCTTTCTTGGAACTTTTTAGTAACAATCATGATTTTGTTGAGACAATCTCCTTTTTAAGAAGGCAATGGGAAAAATCCCTTCAATTTCCAGTTCTGGATATCAGAATATCCCGTCTATCCGATTCTATCGCCTTTGCCCAATTTATCTGGGAACTTGTAAAGGATATTGATCGCTTTACAGAAATATATAATGATGCAGTCCAAAAAGTGAAGAAAAACGAATATCAGGCGGTAAAGTATCTGACCCGGGAGAATAATACCTTTGAACTCCCGTTCTGGTATATAGGAAAATCGCGTGAAGAGGTATTTTTAAAAAAGGAAATTGATCAGCTTTTAATCTTTACCCCCCTGGAAAACCTATTGACTCTATCCATGAAAGAGAACGATAATGTATCAATCCAGAAATTAAAAAGAATAAAACTTGTCCCTAAAGCTGTCACCCTTACCCTGATCTTACGCCTCTTCTTTGCTGATCTTTTTATTCACGGAACAGGAGGGCAGTTTTATGACAGGGTCACAGATGAGATCCTGATGAGATTCTATCATCTGAACACCTTGCCCTTTGCGATGGCCACAGGAAACATATATCTGCCTCTTTTTGAGGCCATGATGACACGAGAGAAAGAATATCGGGAAAAAAAAGATTTTTTAAAAGAATTGAAATATCATCCTGAAAAATATCTGACTGAAGATAAATCCAAAAAATATATATCCGAAAGAAAAGCATTAGCCAGACTTTTATCCTGTCAAAGCGATCCTGTACAAAGGAAATCAATACATGACAAACTGACCCGGCTTGGGGAACAGGCTACGCAAAGCCTCAAGGACAGGATCACTGACACAAAAAAGGAGATATCCCGGGCGGAAAATATTATAAAATTCAAAGATGTGTTCGCTGAGAGAAAGTACCCTTATTTCCTTTTTCCGGGATCATTTCCTTTTATTCAATATCTTGACAGAGGAAAATTGATTGTGTAAATTGTAATATGACAAGGACAACAGGTTAAAAATGAAAAACAAAGAATTTTTAAGATCAAAAAGAAAGCATATCGCCCTTATTACCAATCATGGTTATGCCGGACCGAAACTACCACTGGGAGGAGCTCCCGATACAGGAGGCCAGAATTTCTATGTCAATTCTCTGGCTG
This sequence comes from Spirochaetota bacterium, assembly GCA_016931325.1. Classification (GTDB taxonomy): domain Bacteria; phylum Spirochaetota; class JAHITG01; order JAHITG01; family JAFGFC01; genus JAFGFC01. Next base: position 27,903 of record JAFGFC010000071.1, read on the forward strand.
AAAGCATGGAGGAATTAGGTTATAAAGTTACAATATATGCCCGGGGGGGATTTCATTTTTTTAACTCCCAAAGGATGAGAAAAGGCGAAGAATTCCTTTCTGACCATATACGCTATGTCTATATCCCCGGCGGAGGGAAAGAATTCATTCCCAAGGAAAAGATAGGATCGGTTTTGGATGAACAGACAGATTATCTTTACGATCATTTAAATAAAGAATCCGCCCTGTTGAAATGCAAACCCTATGACATGTTTTTATTCATCAACTCACATTATTGGGACGGGGCTATGCTTGCCGTCAAACTGATCGAAAGATGGCAGAATGACCTTTTATTTGATATTTTAGAAAAAAACAAATTTCATCCAAAGATCTTTTCATATTATTACAGGAACAGGCACAGACTGTCCATAGCTCACGCCCCTGAAGCCTTTGCGGGAAGAATGCTTTTACAACTTTATCCTGATGATATAATCGATTATAATGATCTAAAGATCGACAGCATCTATAACCTGAAATCATTTATTAAACAGAGTCAGAAAATCCCCCCTCATCTGAAAAATACATTTCTGGTGAACAAGATCGGATTATGGTATCTTCGCTCCAGTAATTATAAAAAAATATTACAATCAATCAATCGACATATTTGGACACCCCATTCAGTGGGTGAAATCAAGATGAAAAACTACTGGGAAAAAGATCATGAATCAAAAAGAGAATTAAAATTCCTTGAAAGGATCGACCATGAATATTATATTGGCCATAAAACACCTTTTGTAGCCGCCACATCAGAAGAGATCGTCAAAAGCCTGGCCGACTTTTATGGCTATCCTCTCGAAAAGATCATGTTCTTCCCGCCCTGTATCGATGAAAAAAAGTTCAAGAAACGTACTAAAGAAGAATGTGAATTTATCTATCCTTATCTGGCCAGAGTGACAAGAATGAGACAAGTGAAGCTGTTGACGAAAAGGATTGTATTTGAAACCAGCCGCATGGATGAAACAAAAAGAAAGGATATCCTGATAAAGGCTTTCAGAAAGGTCATTAAAAAGGTCCCGGAAGCTATTTTGATCATCGGCGGGGGCCCAAAAAACCATGTTTTTCAAAAACTGGAAAGACTTATCAGAAGGTGGAATCTGACCAGATCAGTCTTTTTAACAGGATTTATCCCTCAAAAAGAAATGGAAGAGCTTTTCAGTATAGCTGACATTTTTGCAACAGCCTCTGAAATGGAAGGTTTTGGTATGACGGCTTTACAGGCAGCCGCCTGTTCAACTCCTATCATCAGTTCTAATCTGGTCCCCTTTTGTGTCTACTATTTAAAAGAAGATTGCCTTATTGTTAAAGAAGGGGATGCGGCTGGTTTTGCCCGGGAGATAATCAGACTTTTAACTGATCCCTTCCTGTCAAAACAACTGGCAGAAAATTCTTACAGATCAGTCAACCAGTTTAACTGGAAAGAGAAAACCAAAGATATGATCCTCTTTATGCAAAAACATCTTTCATCCGGTTAATAAAACTTCGGGGCGACGGATTGCGATTACTATCCATGGTCTGGGCTATTTCTTTTAAAAGTTGTTTCTGTCTGTTATTTATCTTTTTAGGTATATCGACTACCACCCTGACCATCTGATCTCCCTGTCTATAACCGTGAATATCAGGAAATCCAAGACCTTTAAGCCTGAAGATCTTTCCGCTTTCTGTCCCGGGAGGTATTTTCACCTTTACCTTTTTATTCTCAATTGTAGGGACCTCTATCTCTGTCCCCATAACCGCCTGTGGATAGGTGATCGATACCTCACAGTATACGTCATTATCTTCCCGGTCAAAGAATTTATGATGTTTAACTTGAACCACGATATATAGATCACCCGGGGAACCGCCGTTTTTTCCGGCTTCCCCTTCGCCAGCCATCTTCAATTTCATGCCATGATCCACCCCGGGCGGGATGTTCACGGTAATAGTTCGCTCCTTTTTCGCAAGCCCACTGCCCCGGCATGTCTTACAGGGATGAGCATTGACCTGCCCCGTCCCCCCACATTTATAACAGGTGCTTGAAATACTGAAAAAGCCATGGGATTGCCTTACCTGACCACTCCCTCCACATACCGAACATGTCGTTGTTGAATAACCTTTCTCTACACCTGATCCCGAGCATGTCTCACATTTTTCGTTCCGGGGAACATGAATCCTGACTTCCCTGCCCTTCACACTATCATCAAAATCAATAGTCAGGTCATATCGCAGATCATTTCCCCTGAATCCTCTGGTTCTTCCTTTCCTGCGTCCGGAGCCAAAAATATCAAAACCAAAAAAATCCTCGAAAATACTCCCCCCAAATCCCAGATCCCCAAAAATACTTTCAAAATCAACATTTCTAAAAATATCTTCATAGGAATAACGACTGTCGATCCCGGCGTGACCGAACTTATCATATTGGGCTCTTTTTTTTTCATCGGAAAGAACAGCATACGCTTCGGAAATTTCCTTGAATTTTGTTTCAAATTCCTTTTTTTTATTTTCAGGGGCCCGATCAGGATGATACTGCATGGCTAATTTCCTAAAGGCCTTTTTGATCTCATCCTGACTCACGCTTTTATTTACTCCCAGGATGTCATAATAATCACGTTTTGTTGACATTCTCTCCCCCTTCTTTTAAATCCACCTGAATACTCCCATTCTTTGCTTTTTCTTCCTTTTCCTCTTTTTTTACTGCAGGCTTCCCTACCTTTACTTTGGCAGGTCGTATTACTTTGGCACCCAAACAATAACCTTTTTCTAAAACCTCCAGCACCTGCTCGCTATTACATGACTCTGACTCCTCCACCATCAAGGCATCATGATATTGAGGATCAAAATCCTGATTTAAGGCCTGGATCTCCTGAAGACCACAGGATTGAAAAAGGTCTTTCAATCTCTTTAATATCATCTCCATGCCCCGGACAAACGTAACCATATTTTCATCCTTATTATTATAATGATCAGGAGAAAGACCTCGTTCAAAGGCATCCATTATGGGGAGCATATCCTGTATCAGCTTTTCATTGGCATTTTTTACGATCTCTTCATTTTCTTTCAACACCCGTTTTTTATAGTTGTCAAATTCCGCCTTGATCCTCTGGAGAAGATGTTTATACTCCTGTGCTTCGTGTTTCTTTTCATCCAGTTGTTGTTTTAAAAGGTTGAATTCTTCTTTTATTTTCCCTTTTAAATCTTTTTTCTTTTTATGATCATAATCCTTGTCATGCTTCAGACTCATGAAAACCACTACCTCGCAAAAAATATGATATTCTCTATTTAACAACCATTTGGGGATATGTCAAGATTTTATTGACATATAATTTTAATTTAATATTATGCTATTTTAAACTACAGACTAATCTAGTTCATAGTTTTAAAAGCCCAGAACTAAGAACGATGAACTATGAACCGATGTTGTTGATGGAGGAAATATTATGGAAGGGATTAAGAAGATCGTGCTGGCTTATTCCGGCGGACTGGATACATCAGTTATTTTAAAATGGCTTCATTTGACCTACAAAGCCGAGATCATTGCCTATGTGGCTGATCTCGGCCAGAAAGAGGATTTTGAAGCCATTAAGAAAAAAGCTCTGCAAACAGGAGCCAGTAAGGTCTATATAGAGGACCTGAAAGAGGAATTCGTTAAGGATTATATATTTCCTGTGATAAAAGCTAATGCCATATACGAATCAAAATACCTTTTAGGGACTTCCATGGCCCGTCCGCTGATCGCGAAACGTCAGATCGAGATCGCTCATAAAGAAAAAGCTCAGGCCGTGTCTCACGGCGCTACAGGCAAAGGGAATGATCAGGTGCGGTTCGAATTAACGTACATGGCACTGGATGATAAGATAAAGATCATTGCCCCGTGGCGAGAATGGGACTTTAAAGGGAGAGACGACCTTGTTGAATTTGCCCGAAAACATGAAATACCCGTGCCTGTAACAAAAAAAAAGCCTTACAGCTCTGACCCTAATATATTCCATATCAGTTATGAAAGCGGCATCCTTGAAGACATCACTCAGGAAGGACCGGATGATATGTTCTCCATGACTCAGTCACCGGAAAAGGCCCCGAATAAAAGTGAATATATAAATATTGAATTTGAAAAAGGAGAACCTGTTGGGATCAACGGAAAAAAATTTCCTCCGGTTAAACTTCTCCAGACCTTGAACTCGATGGCCGGAAAACATGGGGTTGGCCGTACTGATATGGTTGAAAACCGTCTGGTAGGAATTAAAAACAGAGGAGTATACGAAACACCGGGCGGAACAGTTCTTATTCAGGCTCATAAAGATCTGGAAGCCATTACTCTTGATAAAGACACTTTACATTTTAAAGAGATCGTGGCCCTTCGCTACAGCGAACTGGTCTATAATGGCCAGTGGTTCACTCCCTTGAGAAAAGCCCTTGATCAATTTATCGATGCCACACAAAAATATGTTACAGGAAGTGTCAGAGTAAAACTTTTTAAAGGTCACAGTTCCGTAGTAGGAAGACAATCGCCTTATTCTCTTTATAATCCTGATCTGGCTACTTTTGAGAAAGAAGAGGTCTATGACCAGAAAGATGCCAAAGGGTTCATCAACCTTTTTGGATTACAGATGAAATACGGACATAAAGATCTTTCATAATAAATTTATTATTTATTGATTTTTTTTATAAAGACTGTATATTTTATTCATCCGTTATAAAGGTTACACTGATGATCAAAATCTACCGTACCTCAAATAAAGTAACAAAAGAAATTCAACGCATGAAAAAAAACTGCTGGATCCAGGTCACGAAACCCACGGAAAAAGAGATCCATGGATTAAAAGATCAATTTAACATCCCGATTGAATTTATCCGGGACCCTCTCGACCCTCATGAACGAGCTCGAACAGAAAAAGAAGATAATATCACGCTGATCATTATACGTATCCCTAAAACCAGCAATGCAGATCCATTAATAAAATACGTTACCATCCCCCTTGGTATCATCCTTTTACCGGACAGGATCATAACCATATGTCTTTCAAAAATCGAATTTCTTGAGAATTTCGCAAACAATCTGATCAAAAATTTTTCCACAAAAAAGCGAAGCCGTTTTGTTCTTCAGATCCTTCACAGGACCGCTATCACTTTTTTAAATTATTTAAAAGATATTAACCAGCAAACGTCTCTAGTGGAAAAAGAACTGCATCAATCCATGCGTAATGAGGAATTGATCGAACTTTTATATATTGAAAAGTCCCTGGTTTATTTTACCACCTCGTTAAAATCTAACGAGTTTATGATGGAACGTTTGAATAACGCCAGGGTTATTACGATGTACGAAGATGATAAGGATCTTTTAGAAGATGTTATTATAGAGAATAAACAGGCTATAGAGATGGCTAATATCTACAGTAATATTTTAAGCGGGATGATGGACGCTTTTGCCTCCGTCATCTCCAATAATTTGAATATTGTCATGAAATTTTTAACCTCGATAACGATTATCCTGATGATCCCTACGCTCGTCGCCAGTATCTACGGCATGAATATTCATTTGCCTTTACAAAATCTATCTGGCTCTTTTATTTATCTGATGATCATATCCTTTGGATTGTCAATCATTGTCGTCTTCATCTTTCTTAAGCGCAAAATATTCTAGAAAAATAAAAGCTTTCTTATCTTTCCCTTACAGGATTAAGATAAGAAAGCTTTTAAATTGTTTTAATTGGTACGTTCTCTTGCTTCATTAACGCGCAAGGGTCGGCCTGAGAAATCCGATCCATTCAATGCTTCAATGGCTTTTATAGCATCATCATCTTCCATCTCAACAAAGCCAAATCCGCGGGATCTTCCTGTGTGACGATCCGTAACAATTTTAGCTGACAGTACAGTACCGTGTTTTTCGAACAATTCTTTCAGATCATCTTCAGATGTCTGGAACGGAATGTTCCCTACGTAAATTTTCTTCGCCATTAATCGTTCCTCCTTAAATTTACTAGTTCTTTATTCATCTTTTGGATGAAATATTTGATTAAAAAGCCAAATTGATATAAAAAATGGTTAGCGTTCATGATTTAAATATGATAATAAAAATACCCTGAGACATTCACCTGAAATTTCCTTGAAATAAAAGTCTATGGATGGAATCAATATAAAGGACGCAGAAAACAGGGAAGAATTTTAAATCAAAAAAATAATTTACACAGATATACGAAACCAATTTAATACAACAGTTCAGGGAATTACTTTTTCCTGAGATCTCCTTTTCAAAATAATGATTTAATTTATACTATATATTTTGATTTGTCAAATATTTTTTTCAAGCTATTTCAACCAGCTGAATATCAAAGACCAGATCTTTACCAGCCAGAGGATGATTGGCATCCAGGGTCACTTTATCCTTTTTAATATCAGTTATCCTGACAATGATAGCCCGTCCATTCTCCTGTGGGATCTGAAGCTGCTGTCCGACTTTTATGTTGATATCTTTGGGTAATCTCTCACGCTCGACTGTTGCCACCATATCATCGCGATGAGGGCCATAGGCTTCATCTTTCACAATGGTAATGGTTTTTGATTCATTGATTTCCATCCCGGAAACAGCTTTTTCAAAACCCGGGATAATGGTTCCATCGCCAATGATAAATTGTAAAGGTTCCTTATCTTTAGAACTGTCAAATACCGTTCCATCATTGAATTTGCCGGTATAATGAACTTTTACCTTGTCTCCTTTTTTTGCTTTTGACACAATAAATCTCCTTTCATTAATCTTAGCAGGAAGTCATAATATACACTTATTTAATTAAAAAGACAACAAAAATCCACTTTTTTTCATATTTACTCTAATATTCTGTGGGCTTTTGAACCAGGAAATCATCAAGATCTATGGCAAAAGGGGTTCCTGCATTCGTTGTACTGCCGTAGAATCCCGCTTGACCTGCCGTATAGGTGCCATCGACTTTGGAAATACTTTTGATCAAATTACCGTAGGCATTTTTCAAACACAAGCTCAACTGCAAATTATTATATTCAAATTCCAGAAAGTAAGTTATGTTGGTGGCCAGTTCAACAGATGAGGATTGAATGACAGGCCCTTGAAATTGATTATCCATCCTTATGATGCTCATTATATTATTTGTTGAAATTCCGGCAGCATACCCCCTTCCGTTCACACCATCCACCATATGCATCAGGCAAATATCACTCTTGCCTCTCTGTGTCGATTTAAATTTCATAATGACCCGAAACAGGATATTATTAAAACTCCTGTTCGTATAATAGGCCAAAGCCCCATTGACCATGGTCACTATATTATTTGTAATTTTTATGACTGAATTGCTGGATGACAGGATAACTTTCCAATCATTTCCTAACGAGGCGTTGGTGGTATCCGCTCGATTAAAATTATCTGAAAAGATTGTTTCCCATTCCGTGGGGGTCGGATTATTGCCAATATAGTTAATCGCCTTTGGGTCCAGTGGATTATCACGTTTTCTTATACAATTTATAAGAATGAAAAATGATCCTATTATAATGTATATTAAATATTTTTTCACTGTTTTTCTTTTTTAAAACCTTTGTTTAAAAGAGATCCCAAACGCTGTTCCCTTCAGGGCATAAAGATCAACATTCAGCCGACTTTCATTTTGCAGATCCTTCCCGGTTTCATCTTTCTTTTCGATAAAAAAACCGGCATCGATCATATTGAACACATGGAACATTATCGCCAGACTGATAGTATATTGACATGCCGTTAAAAGGTTTTTATAAGTATCCCATTTATCATCAAATCCTTCCGTGGCTTTTCTGTAATTGGCATAGGCTCTGTCCTGAAGGCGATAGCTGATGACAAAACTGCTTAACAGGACAAGTTCAATACCAGTATAGATCCTGCCTTTCTTTTCTTCTCCTGAATATCTTTGCCCCCACCCGGCCAGGAGAGATGATCTCCAGAACGCCTGGGAATCCCACCCATATAAAATAAAATGAAAACAAAAAATAAAAAGAATTACCAAAGCGATATATTTCATTCTTATCCCCTTTATTAAGATAGAATCGATTTTTCTATTTTCGCCCAGCTATCACGCAAGTTTACAATACGATTAAAAATCATCCTCCCGGATGACGTATCAGGATCCAGACAAAAATATCCCTGCCTTAAAAATTGAAATCGATCGCCAACTTGCGCGTTTTTCAAGGAAGGCTCTGCAAAACAGTCTTTGATGATCTCCATGGATCGTGGATTTAAATTGGATGTGAAATCAGATCCTTCCGGTAAATTTTCTGGATCTTCTTTCAGAAAAAGATGGTCATACAGGTTGACCTGCACCTTTATGGCGTGTGCCGTGGAAACCCAGTGAAGGGTTCCCATCACCTTTCTGCCATCCTCTGTCCATCCTCCTTTTGATCGGGGATCATAGGTGCAATGCAGTTCAATGATATCGCCTGTTTTTTCATCTTTTACAATGCTTTCGCATCTTATATAATACGCATGTTTTAATCTCACTTCGCGGCCTATTGCCAGTCGAAAGAATTTTTTAGGGGGATCTTCCTTGAAATCCTCACGCTCAATATAGATCACTTTGGAAAAAGGGATCGTTCTTTTCCCCATGGATTCATCTTCAGGATTATTGATCGCATCCAGTTCTTCCACCTTTTCATCCGGATAATTATCGATGATAACTTTTAACGGCCGTAATACAACCATAACACGGTTAGCGGTTTTGTTCAGGTCTTCTCTCAAGCAGTGTTCTAAGAGAGCGATATCCACAACACTGTTGCTTTTGGCTACCCCGATCCTGTTACAAAAAACCTTTATCGATTCCGGAGTATAACCCCGTCGTCTCAACCCTGAAAGGGTCGGCATCCTGGGATCATCCCATCCCTTCACATGCCCTTCTGATACCAGATGCAAAAGCTTACGTTTGCTCAATACCGTGTACGTGATATTAAGACGGGCAAATTCGATCTGCCGGGGATGAGCGGGGGTAGAAAGCTGATCCAAAAACCAGTCATATAAAGGTCGATGATCCTCAAATTCCAGAGTACAAAGAGAATGAGTGATACTCTCAATGGCATCAGAAAGGGGGTGGGCAAAATCATACATGGGATAGATACACCATTTATCGCCGGTTTTTGGATGAGAAGCCTTCAAGATCCGGTACATGGATGGATCACGCATATTGATATTCCCGGATGCCATATCGATCCTGGCCCTGAGGACACAGGCTCCTTCTTCCATCTCGCCATTTCTCATTTTTTCTAAAAGAGACAGATTTTCTTCAACTGAACGGTTTCTGTATGGGCTATCTTTGCCCGCCTGTGTCAGTGTCCCTCTATACTCGCGGATCTCATCAGATGTCAGCGTATCAACATACGCCTTGCCTTTCTTCACCAGCTGAACGGCATAATCATATATCTTTTCAAAATAATCAGAGGCATAGTATTCATGATCATCCCAATCATACCCCAGCCACCTGATATCTTTTTTAATGGCGTCTATATATTCCATCTCTTCTTTGGTGGGATTGGTGTCATCAAAACGCAAATGACATCGTCCCTTGAATTCTTCAGCAACGCTGAAATTAAGGACAATGGCTTTGGCATGTCCAATATGAAGATATCCATTGGGTTCCGGGGGGAACCGGGTTATGACCTGACCATTATTCTTATTCTGCTTCAGATCATTTCTGATGATCTCACGGATAAAATCTAATCCGGTCAGGTTCTCATCTTTCTTTGCAATGATATCAGTATTTTTCTTTTCCATTTTATTTGGCACTTGACTTTGGGTATTTTAGTTTACCGGATTATGTATCAAATGTCAAGGCAAGACCATTATTTTTTAACAACAAGCTTGAAAGTAGCCTTTATACTATCACCTTCGATAATAACAAGATAAATACCGGCTCCGACTTTCATTCCCTCATCCCCCACCGTTCCATCCCATATCTGGCTGGTATTTTCAACATAGTACTGTTTATCAAAGGATTTAACCAGATTTCCTGAAAGATTGTAAATATTGATACTGGCCAGTCCACTCTGAGCCAAAAATATCCTGGTTATATCTCCTTTTGAAAGATCAATGTAATTTGGGTATACACCGGTTTTTAATGAAGAAAAAGCCCAGGGGGGATAATAAACAACATTGGAAGGCAGGGATGTTCCGGCTTTGTTTGTGGCAATAACCTTATACCAGTATAAATCATTCTCCTTGATACTTTTATCGTGAAAACTTGATACATTGCTGGCACTTGTTCCCAGGGGATAAAAATTTATACCATCCGGACTCCGGAAGATCTTGAATCCCCCTTCGTTAATTGTATTATCCTGCCAGTTCAGGTTCACAGAGCCGGATAAAGGAGTAAGAGCAAGTAATGTCGGGGGATACGGATAAGGCGGCTGAAGATATTTTTCCAGAAAACAATAATTCGTTAAAAAATTGAGTGACTTGTAACCGAGTACATACACGAATCCCTGATCATTAACCGCTGTTCCAAAGATATAATGGTCATGCCTGTGATAATCAATGATATTCCCCTGATTATCATATTTCAATGTCAGGCGACTGCCGTTCGTATGACCTGTCACATAAAGAAAATTCCAATTATCCAAGGTGATATAAGTAGCCTCATCATCATGCCCTGAATCAAAATCCTTTGACCATATTACATTGCCGTTCGTTGAATATTTGATCGTATACCAGTCCTTGTTTATTCCATTATATCTATACCCTGTAACGTAAACATAACCGGAATTATCCAAACCTATATCAAAAGCCTCATCATGTCCTCCGCTGTCATACTGCTGGGTCCATATCGTATTGCCAGATGGATCATATTTGATGGTAAAATAATCCTTGTGTATCCCTGTATCTTTAATACCTGTCACATAAATATTGCCGCTGTTATCCACAGCGACAGCACGGGATTCTTCATCTTTACTGATACCCTGATCAAAGGTCTGCGTCCAGATGGTGTTTCCATTCGTATGATATTTCAGTGTACAAAAATGTCGGTTCAATACAGCCGCAGGTCTGGTATAACCTGTGACATAAATATAACCAGAATTATGATAGGCTATATCCCAGGCTTCATCATGATTCCCTGCCGTATATCCTCTGATCCAGCCAATATTCCATAAAGGGTCATACTTAATGGTACGCATATTAAAGAGTATTCCATTCAGGATAAAACCGGCAATATATACATTACTGTGACTGTCAACAACGATCCCATGACAGAAATCGGTATCCCCGCTGTCATATTCCTCCATATGTTCAATGGTACTGTCAGGATTGATCTTCAGGGTCATAAAATTCGGATTGGAATTATTTTTATCCCCTACAATATAAACATTCCCGGATCGATCAAGCGTAAGGTCACGACCCCTGGCCGAATCAACGCCATTATAAGACTGTGTCCATACCAGGGCCCATTTACCTTGCAGGGGAACAGAGAAAAGGATCTGAAAAAAAAGGATAAGAAAATAAAAATATTTCATCATCTCTGATCTATCATTTGTTGAATAATATCGATCACTTTCCTGGTATATTCCGGCGCCACAAGAATAGAGAAATGATCGGCTCCCTTCAGTATAAATTGCCGGCTGTTTGAAGATAATCGGGTCATATCCTTTTGAAGGGTAAGCCAGATCTGTTTGAATTCTTCCTGAGTCATATTATCCGGTAGCCCCACACCGGTATCAGCACTGATAACGACCAGGGGTATCTTTCCCAGAATGTTTTTTTTCTGCGCCTGAGAAGCTTTTTCCCTGCAGAGAAAATCTATCTCTCTTTTGGCCGTTCTCCAGTGTCTGGGATTTAACACCAGTCCCTGATAGGCTTTTTTATATCGTTCCGGCACGTCATCCGGTATCCCAAAAAAACGGCCGACCGGCCCTAAAAGGCCCAGTGAATAAAATATCTTTAATAATCCCGTTCCCGAAAGCCACGGCATGATCGCATACATCTGCATCTGCCTTTTTTTCAAGACCAGGGGAAATTCCATGGGTTCTTTGAGATCTGAGAACTGCACCGGATGAGCGGCATCTAAAAGCACGATCCCTTTTACAAGTGAGGGATACTTTTGCGCGAACATCCTTACATTAAATCCTCCCAGGGAATGACCTACGAGGATATATGGGCCTTTTACTCCGGCTTTCTTTAACAGGGTATACAATTCGGATATGATCTGATCGCAGGTACGGTCCCCGGGGCAGTCATCGCTCCAGCCGTAACCCGCTCGATCATAAGAACAGACTTTTGTGGATCCGGATAATCCCTTCTGGATCATGTACATGGAGAGGGCATTGCCTCCGATGCCGGCTTCCAGAATAACCGCCGGTTCACCTTTGCCCATACACCAGATATGCAGGTTGTGTTGGCCTATATGCACCAGTTTACCCGGCGGGGGATACTCTTTGAATATTCTGTTTGATTCGAAAGCCTGATATAAAATATTGATCAGCATCAGGGCTATGATGATGATCAATATAATCAGCAGCCGTTTCAATATTTTTTTTATCTCACTTCGTTTCATCGTCTTCCTTTTTTTCACCGGATATTCTGGATTGAAATTTTAAAAAAATGAAAAATACATTTCAGCTAATCGTAAGAATGACTATTTGCCAGTTGATCATAAGCAAATAAGACAATATTAACAAAAACCAGAACAAAAAATCCTGCCACACCGGTTAATCCCACAGTCAGATCACTTCCCCCTTTTACGACCATGATAGCCAGCCCGGCTGTTCCATTCAATGATCCATGCAGAATACAGGTGGCGATAACAGACCTGGCTTTAATTCTGATATAACTGAACAAAGGACCTAAAAGAATACACCAGATGATCATCATTAAAACTCCGATCTGAGGATGTTCGGGATAATTATGACCCATAAGGATAACCGGAGCATGCCACAAACCCCAGATAAAACCTATTAAAAATGAGGATTTCCAGAAACTTAATGACTCGAATTCTTTCTGGAGGAATCCTCGCCACCCTATCTCTTCACCAAAGCTTATTACAGCATTGATGGTTATCGCGCCTACCATTCCCTGAATAAGAGCTAACCAGAAAGGATGGAGGGGGAGAGACTTTGTTTGAGCCATCGCCTTTTCCCATTCCTCAGGAGGAAGGATCATTTTTAACTTTGCCATTATGCCGGCCATTTCAGGTGAAAATTCAATCCCGGGAAAAAGCAGACTGACCCCTAAGGTGGCAAACGCTAAGAAAGGAGGAATAAGCCAGGCCATAAGGAAAAAGAAATTCAATTTAAAAGAAATACCTAACGGTATTTTAATAGGTTCTTTATAGACAAGCTTTTGAACAATAAAAACGGAAATCATAGGCATGAACATATACAGGGTGCCCATGATCGCCGCATTGGGCATGGTCCATTTTCCACCGCCGAGATAATAAAGGCCAATTAAAATAAAACTGAGCAGATAGGTCAAACCTGTAAAAATTAATATTTTTTTCTTATTCACTGGTGATCCTTTGTAACAAAAATATCCTGAAATAAATCCCAAGTCAAGGAAAGATATTTTGGGGCGTGACCATCCATTTCACGGACCAATCCTCTTCTTTTCTTTCCAGGGCTACCATGCAACCCATCTGGAAGGATATTATCTTTTTTTTATCATCCTGACATAAAAGCAGGGCGATCATCTTTTCCAGATAGGGCAAATGCCCCACAATGAGAAGGTCCTGGTCCATTTGCCTGATCTTCTCAAACCACCCGGATGGATCGTCCATGGGAGCCAGACCCTGTTCTTCGGATACACCGTCTTCCGGATGTAGCTTTTCTGCCAGGATCAGGGCGGTCTGTTTGGCCCTCAGTTTTGTGCTGTGAATGATCTTATCGATTGAAAGATCCAACCTTGAAACATAACTGGCTACTCCGGTTATCTCTTCAATGCCCTGATCTGAAAGCGGCCTTTCAGGATCTTCTTCCTTGCTTTTGGCTGAAGCATGTTGAACTAAATATAACATCATAAACGGTTATTCCTCCTGTTCATACAGGAATCATTTCAATTCTTCACGAAACAAAAACACTGTAAAATAAAATTATGTATTAAAGCAAGGAACGGGTCGATACAATATTTTCCTCAGGGCTTTGTGGTATGAAATTTTTTCCGGTCCTTCTTGCAGATGATCTGGGCCACACCCCGGCCTGATCGCATGGCATTGGGAACACCCCCGCCTGTCTCGATCCAGTGACCGGCCATATAGAAATCTTTGAGCCCGGGCAGATATTTCTTCATGGCCAGAGGCCCCATCTTCCCTGTTATAAGCCAGCCTTCAAAGGCACCCTTCCAGTTATTGGTATTTTCAATCACCGTAACAGGTGTTGTAACATCGATAACCTCAACATGTTTCTTGATGTTACCCAGCCTCTTCTCCAGTATATCAATTAACGCTTTGGCGATCCTTTCTTTCTCACCAATATATTTTTCAGGGTCATTTTTTCTCAGTTCAACCCAGTACTGATAATGATAGGTAGGGATGATACCTTCGATCACGGTCTTGCCTTCAGGCGCCAGCGTGGGATCAAAGTGATAGATACGGAACCACATTTCCGTCGCTGTTGTGTCATCATCGATCACCAGGCCTTGATCCAGAATAAATACAATAGAATGAAAATCAAAATCCAACTTTCTTTTGATACCAAAAGACACCTGAAGATGAGCCGGAAAAGTGGCACCATCCTTATAATGTTTTTTTATTTTATGATTGGTATATTTGCCTTCGAGCATCTCAAATATGGTATAATATCCATCAGCCGCAGAAACCACGATATCAGACTGATGAAGTGTCCCGTCTGCCAGAACGATCCCTCCGGCTTTGTTATGTTCTGTTATGACTTTTGTCGCTTTTGAACTGTAATGAATCTTCCCTCCCAGCTGAAGATAACGCCCGGTAAGTCGATCCGTAATTAATTGTGAACCGCCTATGGGGTAACCCGCTCCCTTTTTATGCATCCAGGCCAGATTGAAGATCATAAATAATATCGACATATCTGTCATGAACATCCATTCAAAGGTCTTTTTTAAAAGCCTGTTTTTACACTTTAAAGCCCATTTTCTTGCTGACAATCTCTGCCACAGGTAAAAATCAAACAGGTAGGGGAAAAAATCGAACATAAACCTGAGTCCATCCCGGAGATTAAAGATCTCGATGGGTTTACTCAAGGGGAGTTTGAAACGGGCATATTTTCTTATAGCGCGGGTAAATTTCATGATGATCTTTTTATCAGAAGGGGCTTTGGTGAGCATCTCTTTCTCTAACCTTTCCGCATCCGTGAAAATACTGATGTATTTACCGTCTCTATCCTGGATACGCATGAATTCCTCATGGTCCACAAATTGAATATTCTTCATTTCGATCAATTCTTCCCAAAGATCATATAACTCAACTGTGGGGGAGGAGCCGACAAGCCAGTGGAGGCAACCGTCAAAGGTATAATCCTGCCTTTTCCAGGAGCGGCACAACCCCCCGGGGAGATGGCTCATCTCAAATATTTCTGTATCATAGCCGTTCATTTGCAGATAACATCCGGCAGATAACCCGGCTATTCCCGCCCCGATAATAATAACTTTTTTTCGCATAAACATAAAGGTTTTACCCTGAAATTAAGGATTATAGTCTATTTTTTCACTCTTGATAAAGGTATTACAGACCTCGCAATGATAACTGCGAATGATCACTTTTTTCTTTTTCCCTTTTACCTTTTTTTCCCTTTCTTCTTCGGAAGAGCGCAGGTTCTGTTCTTTTTGACATTTCGGGCAATAATCCATTTTTTAACACCTCTATCCCTGAAGACTCTGAACAATTTATTATGCATAAGGAAGAAAATCAAGTCATATCAAAATTTACTTTATATCAACCAGATCGATCCATCCTTTTTCTTCTTTCACCAGGAAAACAGCCTCATTCTTTTTATACCTGTCTCTTTTCAAAGTAGCAAAATCACCCTGACCCCTCGGATATTCCGTATAATGAATAACGGTATTACCCTTGATAAAGACCAGCAGGCAGATATCATCTCGATAATGTATCCCGGTGGCTTTCGCATCCTGCCAGATAAAGCCAAGCGCCTGTGAGATCTTTTCATCAGATGTATAAGGAGGAAAGATAAATACTCTATCCCATGAAAAATCGGTAAGGGTTTCGAATTTGATGACGTGAGGGGTTTCTTCATGTATCTTTTTTATTAAATTGGCTTTAAATCGATCCTGCCTGGCGCAATGTGTTAATGAAAGAACCAACAATATGAAAAGTATAGAATTCTTCATAAGGATAAGATAAAGCTAATCAGAAAAAAGTCAACTATAAAACGGTTTCTATCTGTATGCTTTGTATAATTTTTTCTGGATTCGATTTAGCATATTATGTATCTCATCAATATCAAATGGCTTTGATAAAAAACCCCAGGCGCCCATTTTTTTGATCTTGTCAATATCTGTTTCCGGCTGACCTGACATGACGACGATCTTCAGATCAGGCTTAATCCTTTTTAATTCCCTCAAGAGGTCTTCGCCCTTTATATCAGGCATTAAAAGATCGATAAATATCAGATCAATTTTACTTCCCCTTGCAAAAGAGAGGGCTTGTTGACCTGAAGTGGCAACAAATACAGATTGTAATTTTTCTTTCATCAGATAGCGTTTTAAGAAATCGGTTATAGCTTTTTCATCATCGATAATAAGGACATTCAATCCCTTGAGGTCATCGTTTCCAATAAAGAATTTTTTTCGTGTCCCTTTCACTGTGGTTCTGATCCGGGAAACAGGTAGAGTAACGATCACTTCTGTCCCTTTGCCTTTCTCGCTTTCCACATGGATAGTCCCATGATGATTCATTATAATGATGTATGACACGGAAAGCCCCAGGCCTGTTCCTTTTATTCCATGCCTGTCTCTGGCATGGGCACCTTTGGTGGTAAAGAAGGGATTAAAAATATTTTTTCTGGTTTCCTCATCCATCCCGATCCCGTTATCCCTGATCTCAATCCGGACAAGGTCTTCCGAATCACTTATGGAAACTGTGATCATACCTTTGCCTTGCGGTTTGATGGCCTGCCGGGCGTTTAAAAGAATATTTAATAAGACCTGACCGATCTGCCCGCAATCGACATGGACTTGTTGTTTCTGGGTGTATTTTCTGATCACCTCAATATTCTCATACTTGAAAAAGTCCTTCTGCAGTCGAAGGACTTCGTCCATAACCTGGCTGATATCACAAACTTCTCTTTTTGGTTCCCTGGGCCTGGAAAAGGTCATCATATTCTCAACGATTTCAGACCCTCTCTTCGTCTGTCTTTCAATTGTAGAAAGGTCCTTGAACAGTTCTGAATTTTCCTCGATCGATAATTTCGAAAGTTGTACAGTTCCCTGAATGATAGCCAGAATATTATTAAATTCATGGGCCACACCGGCAGCCAGTTGTCCCACAGCCGCAAACTTTTCCGCATGAACGAGCTGATCCTGCAGGATTTTTCGTTGTGTTATATCTGTGGCAATACAGGTTATACCGACGGTGACAGGATAGATCCTCACTTCATAATACCCTTTTCTCCCATCCGGAAAAACTAACTCATCCTCAATGACACGCTCCCTGCGGTTCTTCATAACATACCGATAGGCTTCGAAAAAAACAGAATTCTCTATTTCCGGAAAAAGATCCGTCAATTTAATACCGATCAACTTTTTTCTGGATATCTGAAGCATTCTGACGGCCGCCTCATTCACCAGCACATATCGCCATTGTCTGTCGAAAACATAAACTCCATCTGAAATGGATTCCACCAGAAGTCTGTACTTTTCTTCACTCTCTTTTAACAGCTCTTCAGATTGTTTTCGCTGAGTTATATCCTCTCCTGAACTCAATGTGCTTGTTACTCTGCCTTGATCATCCCTCAAAACAGTATTATGCCATAGAATGATCCTTTCCTCGCCTTGTTTTGTCAGGACAGGATTTTCATAATACTCTGCTGGTTCTATCTGACCTTTAATGAGTTTATTAAAAACTCTTTTAGTATTTCCACTTGACTTTTTTGGAAGAAAATAATTAAACCAATTTTTTCCAATGATTTCTTCTTCCTTATATCCCAGGATCTGACAGCCTTTTTTATTTATTAAAGAAACTTTGCCATCGCGATCGAGAACAACAAATATAACACCAGCCACATCAAGATATTGCTGGGCTTTTTTTGCCTGGCTTATTATCTGTTCTTTTTCTTTTTTCTTCTTTGTTAATGTTTCCATATTGATTCTGTCATGAGTTATGTTAGATTCAAGTCCCCCTGACATAAAAATCACGGCTATTTGATAATATAAATCTTTATTGAAATGTCAATTTTAATTTCCATTTACATAAGTATTGACATTCCCCTCTATTTGCCTTAAATTATCCTCTGTATGAAAACAATAAAGGAAAAACTGGATCAGATCTTTACATTGCCCAATATAGAGAAAGTGACACTGGTTTCCCTTTCCGTCTATTCCCTGTTCCTGGGCCTCTTATTGGGGTTCATGGTGGTGTCTCTACAGAACCTGACCGGTATCAAGGAGTTGGAGGACTACAGGCCGGCTACGGTGACAAAGATCTATGATAATGAAGGCCGACTGATCTCCGAATACTTTGAGGAACAGCGTGAAATCGTTTCGTTAAAAGAAATACCAGAGCTCTTAACCAAAGCTTTAGTGGCTGTGGAAGATCAGAAATTCTATCAACATAAAGGTATCCACTTCCAGGGTATTGTCCGTGCTTTTGTGGTCAATATGCTTGCCGGATATATAAAGGAAGGAGGGAGCACCATAACTCAGCAGTTGTCCAAGATCCTTTTTACCACACGAAAAAAAAGTATCTTTCGCAAGTTGAAAGAAGCCTGGCTGGCTTTCCAGATCGAAAAATTATATACAAAAGAAGAGATCATCGAATTCTATCTGAATCAGGTCTATTTCGGACACGGGGCTTATGGTGTTGAAGCCGCTTCCCGTTTCTATTTTAATAAGCGTGTATCCGATCTGAATGTGGCAGAATGCGCCCTTCTGGCAGCCCTTCCTGCGGCTCCAAATAAATATTCTCCTATCAAGGATCCTGAAACTTCGCAGCAACGTCATAAAAAAGTATTGAACCATATGGTGGAAAGCGGCATTATAGATGAAGAACAGGCTCAATCGGACTATTATGATTTCTGGATCAATTATCAGGGTAAGATCGTAGCCCCTAATTCGTCTTTCTGGAAGATCAGGGTTGATAATGCTCCTCATTTTACCGAGCATGTTCGCCGGATAATGGAAAAACGCTTTGGTGAAAAGATCCTTTATACCGAAGGAATGCGTATCTATACGACACTGAATCTTGATATGCAGAAAGCCGCGCAGGAAACTTTATGGAAACGCCTCCAGGCCCACAATAACAGATATTATACCCGTATCGAGCAGGTCAATAAAAATTTTGACAAGAATTTTGCAGACTTGATCTCCCTGATGGGTTTGATCCTTGACAACAAAAAGATCGCTAATTTAAGTACCCATAAAGAATTGAATCGGTTTAATTATTATTTTTCAAAAGAATCGCTGGAACAATTTGATCTGGCTTCACTTATCTTCGGGCTGGATGATATTCATCGGTTGTTCCGGATCTATCGAACAACGAGATCACAGAAAGTGGTTCAGGATAAAGTCGAAGGGGCGATCATATCCATTGAACCCTATTCAGGTTATATTAAAGCCATGGTTGGAGGAAGCGAATTCACTCCTGAAAATCAGTATAACCGGGCTGTACAGTCTTACAGACAGCCTGGTTCAGCTTTTAAACCTTTTGTTTATATGGCAGCACTTGATACCGGTCGGTTTACCCCTGCTACGACTTTTACTGACTCACCTGTGGTTTATTTTGACGGGGAAGGCAAAGAATGGATCCCTAACAATTATACAGGCCAGTACTATGGACTGGTAACATTGAGAAAAGCATTGCAAAAGTCCATTAACATTATCTCCGTTATGCTGGCTGACCAGGTGGAAATCGATAATGTAAGAGAGCTGGCCGCCAAAATGCTGCATATTTATGATTATCATGAGATGAAGAAAAATCTGCCTGATGATCTTTCCCTGGCTCTGGGCACCGCAACCGTAACTCCTTTGCAAATGGCCAATGCCTTTGCTATCATAGCCAATAAAGGGCGTGACGTTATCCCTATTTCCATAAAATACATCAAGGACAGAAACAATAATGTTCTTGTTGATATGCAAAAAGAACTAGCCCGAAAACCCCGCAGGCAGATCATCACACCTCAGGTGGCTTTTCTTATAACCGATATGATGAAAAGTGTGCTTAAACCGGGAGGGACCGCCTGGGGAGCCGCTATTGAAACTGATTTCTGGTTGCCAGCAGCCGGAAAGACCGGCACGACCGACAACTGGAGGGATGCCTGGTTTGCGGGATTTACAGAAAAACTGGCCTCGGTGGTTTGGGTAGGATTTGATAATTATAGCCGTTCCCTTGGCCTGGGAGAAGAAGGCGGCAAGGTAGCGGCCCCTATCTGGTGCGAATATATGAAAAAAGCCATGAGGAATTATTACCTGAGTGATTTTGAAGTCCCCCCGGGGATCACCAAAGTGGATATTTGTTTAAGATCAGGCAAATTGGTCTCAAATGATTGCAAAGAACGCGGTGTTGAATATTTTATTGAAGGGAGCGAACCCTCTCAGGAATGCACCAGTTGTAAAGAAGGATATAAACAGTTTGAATTTGATGAAGAAAAAGTGGAAAAGATCCTTGACGAAAAGAGAAAAAAACTGAAAGATAAAATATTTAAAGATAAATTCAGGCTCAAGCTTTGACGGATCGTTACTTGAATGTATTTTAAATGAATAGTTAAATAAACAATCCGTCAGTTCGAAGTTCTAGGTTCGAAGTTCAAATCTTCTGCCTTGCAATTCGACACTCTGGAATTTCTAAGACCCCTAGAAATTGCCAAGCAATTCCAAGGGATGCGTCAGGATCAATAAAACTTATGAAATACAGTGAAAATACATTAGAAGAAAAAGCCATAGAACAGGCCCTGGGTCTCATAGCCACAGCTATCAAGACATCGCCTAAATCAAGAGGATTGAATGCTTTAAAAGTCATCGCTCTTACGGATAAGGAAAAGAACAAACTGGCCAAAAAAATGAGCACCATTAACAAGCATCCTTTTCCAAGAGATTCTAAAAATATCGAGAAGGCTGATGCCATTATCCTGATCGGGATGAAAACCATGCATATGGGACTGAATTGCGGCATGTGCGGTTATAAGGACTGTGCTGACAGTCAGGGGAAAAAAGGTCATTGCATTTTTAATACGATCGATCTGGGAATTGCTCTGGGTTCAGCTGTATCTACCATTTCTGATCTAAAGATCGATTCCCGTATCATGTATTCAGCCGGTATGACTGCCAGGGATATGGGCCTGTTTCCAAAAGAATATCGTATTGTAATGGGTATCCCCCTTTCTATTTCGCAGAAGAATATTTTTTTTGACAGAAAATAATAAATTAGTTTATAGTTCTTGGTTTATTTTCATCAAACAACGTTACAAACTGTTAATTAAAATTTCCCTAAACTAAGAACTACGAACGACGAACTAAAAACCAAGTTATTATGATCGAACAATACGAATTTGGAAAGATCGTTATCCATGGAAAAACCTACACCAGTGATATCATTATCCTTCCTGACAATACCATCATATCCTGGTGGAGAAACACCGGGCATAATGTTATCAATGAAGACCTTGAAATTGTATATCATGCCAAACCAAACGTCCTTGTGCTCGGTTGCGGAGCGTATGGTGTCATGCGGGTCTCAAATGAGGTGAAGACATACTGCGATGAGAACCGCATTAAGTTGATCATGGAAAAATCAAAAAAGGCTGTGGAATTATTTAATGCCGAAAAATCCATGTCAAAGGCTGCCGGATTTCATCTTACGTGTTAATTAAAGACGGTGTATGATAATCAATTTAGAATAACATCATTATTTTTCAAGGAGTAGTATTGTGAGTGTTAAAAGTGATAAATGGATCAAAAAAATGTCGATCAATCATAAAATGATCGAGCCATTTGAAGAAAAGCAGGTCAGAAAAGATGTTATATCCTTTGGATTGTCTTCTTATGGATATGATATCAGGGTTTCGGACGAATTCAGGGTATTCAAGAATCAATCACCCGACCTTTTGATCGATCCCAAGAATCCCAGTGACTCATTTATAACAATAAAAGATAAATTCTGTATCATACCCCCGCACAGCTTCGTTTTGACCCAGACCGTGGAATACTTCAGGATCCCCCGAAATATCATTACTCTGTGTGTGGGAAAATCAACCTACGCAAGGTGTGGCATCCTGGTAAATGTAACTCCCTTCGAACCTGAGTGGGAAGGACATGCGACCCTGGCTATCTCTAATATTACCCCGCTGCCGGCCAAAATCTATGCCAATGAAGGTATCGCACAGGTTTTGTTCTTTGAAAGCGATGAGATCTGTCAAATCTCTTATAAGGATAAAAAAGGAAAGTATCAAAAACAGACCAGGATCACTCCCGCAAAGTTATAAATGATTTGATAAAAAAAGGCAGCCCTTTGGGCTGCCTTTTTTTATTTCACTTCCGGTTTCAATTCCACGTTGGGTGGACTGATGTCAACGGTAACAGCCTGTCTTATTTCATCTGACGTATTTCCTACATTATCAATCGCTTTGGCCACGATCGTATGATCTCCTTCCGTCTCAAAAGAGATAGGAGATTCATAAACGACAAATTCACCTCCGTCAAGGGAAACAAGTATCCTGGCAATACCTGATTCAGTATCTGAAGCCTCGATAGTGTACTGGAAGCTCTTGGGGGCATAATTACGATTATTCTTCTGATAAAAGCTTCCACTCGGTATTATCTTTACCATGGGTTTTACATTATCAACAAAAAATGATAATGTTTTTTCCACAGCTGTATTTCCTACAAAATCTGTCGCTTTAAATTTAATTGTCTCATCCCCGGCTTTCCCGATAGTGATAGGGGTCTTATAAGGTTGGTATTTAGAGGCTCCCAGGGTGTATTCAATGCTTTTCACGCCTGAAAGCGCATCCGAGGCCACAATTGAAAATTTGGCTGCCAGGGGAGCGTACAATTTATTATTGGCTGAATAGAGCTTGAAATCCGGAGACAGAGAAACATCAGGGGGAGTATTATCAATAACGACAGGATAGGCTATTGTGGTTGACTGGTTGCCGACATTATCTATCGAATAATAATAGATCGTATGGGGCCCTTCTTCCGGAATGGAAAGGGGTTTTTGATATTCAATAAAGTCTCCCTTGTCTACTTTGAACAATATTGACTTGACTTCCGAGATCGTATCTTTACTGGCTATGGAAAATTTAGCCGACGAGGTGGCGTAATCCACTTTCCCATCATTATAAATGATTGAATCGACCGGTGGAGCCGGCTGACCCTTTTGCGCCAGTATTGACTGACTGAAAGCAAGCAATAAAATAAACATAAAAAGTATTATTTTACTTTTCATATCTTCCCTCCTCTTTGTAACCGAGCCTTTAGGCTCGGAAAATATATATCCTTTTATTCATCTATGAACTTTTTTTTGAGATCCTCATCTTCAGACAATTCCTCAACGATCTTTTTGATCTCCTGCTCTCTGGATTTATCCATAACCAGAAGAGCATTTTTACTTTTCACTATAATAAGATTATTAACGCCCAGGGTAACCACCAGGTCACCGTCACTTACAATAATAGAATTTTTTGTATCCTGTCCTTTCCATAATGATTTTATAATATTTCGATCAGGATCAACACCTGTCACTCTTTCCAAAGCGGTCCAGGAACCAACATCATCCCAGGTGAATCTGGATTTCAAACACAGGACATTATCCGCATGTTCCATGACCCCATAGTCAATGGATATCCTTGGCAGAGCGTGGAAAACGTCATGAACAGCCCTGTCTTCTTCGTCCGTGTCCATAACATCCTGAATCTGCATTAATCCCTCAAAAAGTTCCTTCATATGCTTTTCGATCGCTTCCATAATGGAAGGTATAGTCCATATGAACATACCGCTGTTCCATACAAAATTTCCTTTTTCATTATACATTTTAGCGGTTGCATAATCAGGTTTCTCTTTAAAGCTTTTAACCTCATAAGCAGGGGTATCATAAGTATCATTGATGATCTCTCCCAGTTCTATATGACCATACCCTGTCGAGATCCTTGTCGGCTGTATCCCAAAGGTGATAAGACACCCTGTCTCTTTGGCGATCCTGGAGGCGTTGAAAAGGTCCTTTTGGAAGAGATCCTTCTCTTTTATTGTATGATCAGCCGGGAGAACAGCCACCACAGACCCGGGAGATCTTTTGTTCACCATGGTAACAGCGAAACCTATGGCTGCGGCCGTATCTTTTGGCATGGGTTCAATGATAAAATTTTCATCGGGAAAATCTTTTATAATCGCTTTTATGGGAGGGACAAGATCTTTTCTTGTGGAGATAAAAATATCTTCTGTTTTTACCAGCCCTTCCAGCCTTTCGATGGTCTCTTCCAGCATGGTCTTTGAACTGACAATAGGTAAAAGCTGTTTTGGCTTTGTAAGACGGCTAAAAGGCCAGAATCTCTCCCCCTTTCCGCCGGCCAGAATGATAATCTTCATTTTGTCCTTAATTTCTTATATCTTTTCTTCTTTTTTTCTCTAATTTTCTGCGCGCTTTATTTTCTTTGTCTCTTTTTAACTTGGAAGGCTTAATATAGAACATGTGTTCTTTGGCTTTGGCTGTGATCCCTTCTTTTTCAACAAGCTTGTTAAACCTTCTTAAAGCATCATCCAGAGTTTCTCTTTCGCGTATGTTCACTCTTACCATTTATTTTTCACAACCTTTTTTGTAAAAAATTTTGGAATAATTTATCATTTTTATTATAAAGTTTCAAGTTTTTCTTTAAAATAAACCCTGAAAAAATCAACGATCTGATGACCATTAAAAGTAGGGATACATTCATAATCAATGACAGGATAGAACTCTTTGTTAAATTCCAGGTCCTGTTGGGACAGGCCATTTAAATATTTTTCAATGCCTTCATATTTCCCTCTGATGAACTTGCGTCGGATCTCATCATTGGGCAGCTTGTTGACATAGGATTTGATCCGCCCCAGTCTTTCCTCTAACATTTTACCGGCCTGTTCATACTGCCCCGCATCAAATTTCTCTCTTATTTCATCCGGCAGAGATTGCCTGAAATTGTTCAATCTTTTAGTCAGCCTGTTTTTTAAAGAGTCCCCACAGGCCAGCAAAGATAAAATAACAGAACCGACAATAACAATCATTATCTTTCTTTTCATTGTTTTCCCCCGTTCGTTTGACTGACCGGCATTGTTTTGTCTTCTTTCTCGATCATGGTCAATTCAACCATATTTTTCTTCAGATCATCAATAATCATTTTATCAATACTGAAGATCAGATCGTTATCCGTCCATTTAGCATAATATACACCCTCATTTTTTACTTCATTGCCCACGGTTAATGTATAAGACCTGTCTGCCTTCAATCTGATCGTTATCGGCGGGAACAGCAAGGAAGTCTGAGCCAGGCTTACTTTCAACGGACCGTCATAATACTTTCTGGCTTTGAGCTCAGAAAGGGGTAATAGAATACGTGTCACCTGTTCTTCCTTCAGGTTTGTTTTAATAACGGGTTTTGTGAGGCGCCATGGTCCCTCTTCTCTTTGAAGACGGTATCTGGTCTTATCCAGGCTCAGATCTATTTCTTTCACATCTGTCACTTTTACCTTGAAGATATCCTTATCGCGGAAATAAAAGACATCCTTATCGATAATGGATTCTGTAAAATTCTCAAGAATGACAAGCCTGGGATCATTCTCCAATTTGGCGTAAAAACCGCTGAAATCAGGATTCTGGTTCCCTATGGAAAGCCTGTACATCTTCTGATTCTTGCCCTTTCCGGTAAAAACGTTCAGGATCAGTTTCGGTTTATCCAGTCCATACACTGCCAGATCAGGCAAGTTTTCACCTACCACTTTCTCAATGATCAGGTCTTTTATATCAGAAATGTAAGCATCAACATCTATTTTTGAAGCTGAAAGCACACGGGGTTTGCTGATCCTCCAATCATTTATCATTCGTTCCACTTCAATAATACTGTCATTTTTTATGATTTCGAATTTATTCACATCGGCAAGAACAAATTGAAATATCCTGTCTTTTTCTTCTTCATCAGGCTTCCTTGGCAATTCGACAATAATAAAATAGGCCAGAAGAACGACCAAAATCCCGAGTGTGATAAAAAGTTTTCTTGTATTTATCTTCTTCGCCACCATATAAATACCCCTGCAAAAATAACCAATGCCGGCAATATAAAAACACAGGTATAGAGAATAAAATTTATCTTTTGCTGAGTCAGCATGATCTCTCTTATCTGGGGAGTTTTACTCCTTATACCGATCAATTCCTCCTTTCCGGCCACCCAGTTTATCGCGTTAAGGAGAAAATCCAGATTCCCGTAGGATGAGATACTGTAATTGGAGGCAAAATCAGAATCTCCGATCACAACCAGCCTGATATCTTTGTTATTGTCAAGTTTTTTTTCAAGAGCCACCATGATGGTTATCGGCCCTTTTTTATCCGAGCCGGGATTAAACTTGAGCTCCTTTGGCCTGGACTCACTCTCAACCCAGCTCTCATCTGAAGTCCTGGCAATAGGTTGAATATCAACTCCTTGCGGTTTTTTATCCAGTATTTCAACTGGCGTCACCGTGGGAAAAAATGTGGCAAATTTAAGTTTTTCGGTTATTTTATGAAAGCTGTATTCAGTAATAAGCGGAATAATAGGTTGGAACCAGTAAGAACTCTTCGGATCAACGACAAACTTATTGGATGTTCTGATCCCCCATTTATTTAAAAGAGGATTAAAATCGGCTTTGACGAACGGTTCCAGAAGGATCAACAGATGGCCACCCTCATCCAGATATTTATCCAGGATCTCAAATTCTCTGGGACTATAGTTCTTCTGCGGCGCCCCTATAATGAGAACATCACAATCAGACGGGACCTTGCCCAGGGACGGCAGATAGACCTTGTCGATAATATAATTTTCATCGGCTATCTTTATTTTTGTTGTTGACCATCCTGTTTTTTCATCATCCTCAAGGTCCACTTCCCCATGGCCTGAGGAAAAATAGATCTTTTTCTTGGACTTCGTCACCCGTAAAATAGCGCTGGAGATATCTTTTTCTATGTTCTCTTTCAATAAGAGCTGAGGCTGCACACGACCGCCTACCTGCCTGTAATCAAACTTTAATACATCAACTTCTTCCTTTAACCCATTACAGAGGATGATGACACTCCCGAAAAGCCTCTGCCCTCCGTAAGGCAGGCCAATGCTCCTGACATTATATTCTTTCGCCATCTGGGGTTTGCGGTCAGGATCAACGATCTCCAGTTCGATCTGAGAAGAGCGGGCTTTGTACTCTTTTAAAAGATCTTCAACTGTGCTGATCATCGATACTTCACTTCGGAAAAAGATCATTTTAATTTTCTTTTCTGATTTCTTGATCTCTTTTAATAAATTGATCGTATGATCAGACAGCGTAAAACGGCCTTCCGAGGTCAGATCTGTTCTAAAGAACCGTTTGCTGGCAATAAGGTTTACAACGACAAGGATACCCAGAATGATAAGGATATAAGATATTTTTTGCGTGAAAACATCCCACTGAAATTCTTTTAAGAACTTTTTTACCTGCTCAAGATGGAAAAAGAATAAAAATCCCACACCCACAAGCCCCAGGCCAAGCAGAATGAATCCGACCAGGTTATTATCAGCAATAAGGATCCATGACAACCCGATAAAAAGAAAGATCAGGGTCATGACAATGATAATTCTTTCAAATTCTATATTCTTTAACTTTTCCATGCTAAGCCTCATTTCACGGTTTCTCTTGATTCCAAAAGCCTCACGGATAAAAACAGGTTAAATCCGATAACGGTCAGATAAAATATAACATGCTTGCTGTCAATGATCCCTTTGGTAAAATCTTCAAAATGCTTTAAAAAAGATAAATATTGTAATATATCCTGCATAGGCCGGCCAAAATAATTACCGATCCAGCCTATAATCCAGAAAACAAGAAGAGCGATAAGCGTCAGTATCCCTGAAACGATCTGATTTTTTGTGGTCAAAGAAAGCAAGATACCAATGGCGATATAAGCTGATTCAAGAAGAATAAAACCAATATAACCTGTTATGATCGGTCCGATGTCAGGACGGCCGAAGATGAACAGAATGATCAGATAATACAAAGTAAAACTGGTATAGATAAGAAATAAAAGCAGGGCTCCGAAAAATTTGCCAAGGATGATCTGGGTTTCAGTTATGGGGGAAGTTAATAACAATTCAATGGTGCCTGTCTTTTTTTCTTCTGAAAAAAGCCTCATAGTTATGAACGGGGTCAATAAAAAAGCTAAAAATCCCATAAAATTAAGGAAAAAAGGCATTACTCTGGCTGCATCCCTTACTTCAAATACATAGATATAGAAATAATACCCTCCAACAAAAAGGAAGACAAAGAGCACCACATAGGCCACAAACGAGGCAAAATAATGATTTATTTCCTTCTTTATAATCGATAAAATATTATTCATGACCTTTCCTTATCCCTTACTTTTCCTTCGTTAATCTGGCAAAGACCTCTTCCAGAGACAGGGTCATTTTAGCCAGTTCCAGAAGAGAAAACCCGCCTTTGACGATCTTTGAGGCGATATCTTTTCTCATGTCCTTGCCTTTTTCCGAGATCACCATGATCTCATTTTCATCATTTTGCCTGTTTAACAGCTTGACATCAACCACACCATTTATTTTGATCAAGACCTCTTTGATCTTTTCAAAATCTCCTGCCGCGATGAGGCGGTTTTTCTGACCGCTTTCCATATCCTGTAACAGCTTTTCCTGGGTATCAACCGCTACCAGTTTTCCTTCACTGATAATAATGACACGGTCACAAACCGCGCTGACTTCCTGTAAAATATGAGTACTGAGAATGATTGTATGATCTTTGCCCAGCTCTTTTATCAGTTTTCTTATCTGAAGTATTTGATTGGGATCCAGCCCCACCGTCGGTTCATCAAGGATCAATACCTTGGGATTCCCGATAAGGGCCTGAGCCAGTCCGACCCTCTGCCTGTAACCTTTGGAAAGGGTATTGATCAGATTATTATGCAGTTTTTTTTCAATTCCGACCCGCGAGAGTACCTCAAGAATATGCTTTTCCTTTTCTTCTTTTTGTATTCCCCTGAGATCAGCAAAAAATCCAAGATAGGAAAAAACAGGCATATCCAGGTAAAGCGGAACATTTTCAGGCATATATCCGATCAAAGTCTTTGCTTTTACGGGATCTTCCATAACATTGATACCCCCGACCGTGACTTCTCCCTTTGTCGGATAGAGGTATCCTGAGATCACCCTCATGGTGGTAGTCTTGCCGGCGGCATTAGGGCCCAAAAACCCTACGATCTCGCCTTTTTCAACATTGAAACTAATGCCATCGACAGCTTTGGTAGTTCTAAAATATTTAACCAGATTTTTTACTGTTATCAATTGACGTCCTCATGTATAATGAATTGTATAATTTAACAACAAAAAAGAGAATGTCAAGCCTATTTTTCGTTCATGGTTCATAGCCGAGCCTTCAGGCTCGGGGATTATAATTTCCGAACCTTAAGGTTCGGCTTTTAGATTGACATTCCTGAAGATGAGTGATATATTATAAATAATGAGAATATTCATTATCTTTTTAACCCTGTTGCTTGTTTTATCAAACGCGGGAAAAGCAGCGCCTGAATCACCCAATCGGTTTATCATCCTTGGCGGAATTATTGGAGGCATTGAACTGATACATGGGATCGTTCAGATCTTTTCGGATGATGAAGAAACCATTAATACCAATTTATCCCAGGAGGAAAAAAAAGAGATAAATGATCTCTTAAAACCTTCTGATCTGTTAGATATTCTGAAAAAAAAAGACTCGGAAATAAGCTCTTCCGTCTCAAATCTTACGGCACAAGAAAAAACCTCCCTCACGACCAATACCAATATCACAGTAAAAAATGAAAAAGAATCAAAACCTGTGCCTGAGGAAGTTGATGTTATCCCAACCGAAGAAGATGAATATTTTACCTTTAAGATAACCAGTTTAACCTATAAAACCATAAAAAAATACAAAAAAGGGGCTGTAGACTATTATGAAGTGGGAGTGGCTTATTTTAATGCTGACAAGAAAAAGAAGGCCCGGGAGTACCTTTTGCACACCGTCGCCATTAACGTGAGGAAGGATGAAGCCATTGATTTTCTCATCCATAACTATGCCATGACCCGTCAGGAAATAATGAAAGAGAAGAAAAAATATATAAAATTAAAAGATAAAGATTGAATGGTTCCAGGCTTCAGGAGCCTCTTCCCCTATTATTTGCCATCCATGAACTATTATTTTAAAAAGGGGCAAAAAGTACCTGGCATCGCTGGCCCAAGATTAAACTTGACATCCATTAAAAAACATGTAAATTAGGTTAATTATGGTGGAAATAAGCGGTCAGCTAACATTTGATGACAGTCCACTGATATTAAAATTCAATACGGCCGTAGATTATATACGAAATGGTGAATTTAACAAGGCATTGGAAAATATGGAAGACATTTTAAACACAAGTCCTGATTTTCCCGGGCTGCTGGAAGGGATCAAGAGCGTGAAATTCTGGCAGAACCGATGGCTCAAGGTTATGAGGACTCAACCGGGAAAAGAACAGTCTGATCTTTTACTTGATGAGTGGGCTCAATACGAGAAATACTGGAACTCTTTTCCTTCTCATTCGGAAAAGATCCTTATCACCATTAAAAATTTGATCTATAAAAAAATCATTAAAAATCTGATCGCCGCTTTTAAAAATTCAGAGGTTCCCAATGTCACCATCCTGATCAAGATGGGAATGATCTTTTTAGAAATAGATGAATATATTAAAGCCATTGAGACTCTGGAATATGCCCGTATGTTCAAGAAAAAGGATTCCCATATTCTGGGTCTTTTAGCTGAAGCCTACGCAAGGCAGGGGAATATTCAAAAAGCGAAATCTCTTTTCAGAGAAGCCTTTTTATATAACCCCCTGGAAGTTGATCTGGGTGTTATAAGATCAGAAATGATAACAGATATAACCAAACAGATACAAGAACAGAAGGTCGACCCTAAACTGCTTGGGGAATGGATACCGGTTTACGGGACAGTCATGAATGTTTTTAACATTAAAAGGGAATTATCGATTGAGGAAATCAACAAGCTGGCCACTGAAGCCGAAGAGATGGAAAAAGACTTTTATAATGAAAAATTTAACCATGAAACGATCCTGCCGAAACTTATCAACCGTTACCTCTGGATCATCGATTACTACGTCTTCCAATCTCCCAACAAAGAATATACTAGAATATATATGAACAAACTGAAAGAAGTTCATCCGCAGATCTACGAACGTTATTTCAGCTTGATCAATTTAAAGAACTAAATACCAAATCTACAAAAAGGGGAAAGAAATGTCACAACAAGAAATCCTAAAAAGTATAGAAGATTTACTTAATGAGGAAAAATGGAGCAAATTCCAGTTAAGCGAGTATAATGTTAAAAAATTCAAAACCATAGATAAAACTCTTTCTAAAGTAAAAGGCGACGATCTTGTCGACAGTGTTATCAAGATCAGTAAAGAGTATCTCGATAAAAACGAACTTAATATTGTCGCCAAATATATGCTTTCTGTATTGAGCTTTGATAAGGATAAAGAGTTATTCTATTCCGGATTTGAAAAGATCATAGATAATTTTAAAGAAAGGGAGAAATGGGGTATTGTGGAACATCTATGCCGGAAAATGCTTGATCTGGAAGAAAATGAGTTCGGATTAAAATGCCTCATCGAAAGCCTTCGATTTTTAAATAAATCGTCCGAGATCATTGAGATCCAGAAAAAACTGCTCAAACTCAATCCTGAAGACGCCTCGACCTGCCTTTCCATTGCTAAATTCAATGAACAGGAAAAAAACAACAAGGAGGCGATCCATTACTACAAGCAGGCCATACGGGTCTTTATCAATCAGAAAAACACAAAAATGGTCGAAGATATTTGGTTAAAGCTTGTGGAAATGGTAGAGGCTAAAGAGGCTAATTTTTTCCTTGAAATGGAAAATCCATTAAAATCTAATTTTTCAGCTGAATTCATTTCCACACTCTTCAGTATCCTGTTACCAAAATTAGTCAAGATAAAGGAATATGATTTTTCCATAGACATATTAAAAAAAATGCTGGATTATTCTCCCAAGAACAGGGAATATAGAGATAAATTAATAGAAGTCTACTCTGCCAAGTACAAAGGTCACTCTCAGCTGGAAGAACTTCTCAAGTCCTCCGGATTAAAAATGTGGTGGAAGGATGTTAACCAGGCTGTCTCGTTATTTGATAAACAGATCAAATTTGATGTGGGGGTCTTTGTTGACCATCACAGCTGGGGTACAGGAAAAATAATCAATATTACAAAAGATCAGATTGAAGTGGATTTTCCTGAAAATCCGGAACACAGAATGTCATTTGATATGGCTCTTAATACGCTCCAGATCCTGGCGCCTGACCATGTGAAAGTAAAAAAAAGATACGAGCCGGATAAAATAAAAGAGATCGCCTTGAAAAAACCGGTCACATTTATAGAAATGACCGTTAAAAGTACTCCTGAACTGGAAATTTCCCTGGATGATCTGAAAGATGATATCGCCAAAGGCATTATCCCCTCAAAAGACTGGATGAAATGGTGGAATAAAGCCAAGAAAGAGTTGAAAACCACATCCAATTTTAAGTTTATTGATGCTGAAAAGAAAATTAAATATATTGAAAGTGAAAGCTCTTTTGGAGAAATCATTCTGAATAATTTTAATAAATCTGAGGATTTCTTTGAAAAGATCAAAATTGCCTATGAATTGATCGAAAACGATATACACAGGAAAGTAGACCTCAAGCTCTATCAACAGATCGCTGACTGGTTTATCCAGACACTGAACACAAATCTCAAAGCTCAACCCGAGTTATCTTATATATCCCTTATTGTTATACACAAGCTGGGGCAGGCCTATTCGAAGATCTCTACAAAAAAGTTGAATGTTAGCGCCCAGGACATTATTAATTCAGCCTCGAGTATACCTGATCTTTTTAAACGTATTGATATCGTCGAATATCAGAAAATCCTTATTCAGGATATTGTTAAATACAGGGATGATTTTAACGATATCCTCTACAAGATCATGCTTACTGAATCCAGCAAGATGTTCGATACGATCCTTGATGTTTTTATTCATAAAGGGAAACAGGACATTATTGAAAAGATCATCAATGAAGCCATCGATAATTACAGGAACTATCCTGAATTGTTCCTGTGGGTGGCCAAAAGCACCCTGACGGATGAATGGAAGGATAAATTAAAAGAAAAGATGGATGAATATAAATTCAAGATCTATGAAAGCACCTTTTTCCTTTTATCCTTTTTAGGCCGACAGATCAAAAACAAAGCCAATGCTGAAAACAATACGAAATTGCAGAAACAGATCATAAGACTGTTATTTGATAAGAACACCAATCTGTACCTTAATTACATTAAAGATTGTGCTAATAACAATAAAGATGTTTCATCAATCCTGCAACTTTTCCGTGAAAACGAGTATATCCCGACGAAACACAGAGAAAATATTATCGGTGAATTGCGCAGTATTGAAAAACCTATCATAGCCTGAAACAGAATTGTAATACCATTTATTTATTTTATTGAAATAAATCGATTGAAACTTGACATTCTATTTAAAAATATTTTTTTAGTTTATTACTTGATCGTTCATAAATCTTTATAAAACAGAAACGGTTTGCCAGGAGGACAGAATGGGAAATTTTATTGAAATCAGATGGCATGGTCGAGGTGGTCAGGGTGCTAAATCAGCTTCACAGATCATTGCTGAATCTCTCTTTGCATTGGGTAAATTTGCTCAATCCTTCCCGGAGTATGGTGCCGAAAGAGCCGGTGCTCCCATGAGAGCGTTTAACCGGATCGATGAAAAACCCATCACGCTTTATGCCCCGGTGGAGAATCCTGATATTGTTATTGTTATCGACCCTACCCTTTTATCAGCCATTGATGTTTCTGACGGGCTGAAAAAAGACGGGATCCTTCTGATCAATTCCAAGGATGACCCGAAAAAAATAAAAACAAAATTCGATTTTAAAGATTTCAAAGTTTATACTGTTCCCGCCAGCACCATCGCGGTTGAGGAGATAGGAAGAGATATGCCCAATACTCCGATGCTGGGGGCTCTTTCAAAAATATCCAGCATTATCAAATTAAAGGACCTTGAAGAAAAGTTCAAAGAACATTTTACTGAAAAACTGGGGGAACTGATGGTAGGAAAGAATATCAAGGCTATGGCCAGGGGATTTAAGGAGGTAAAGGAATGAAATCAAAACTAAAAGGTTATAAAGAGATCCCTATTGGCGGATTGATATTAGACGCAGGAAATGCCAAAACTTATAAAACCGGCGGATGGCGATCTAAACGGCCGATCCTTGATAAAAGCAATTGTATTAACTGTTATTTTTGCTGGTTCTATTGTCCTGACAATTCAGTAGATGTAAAGGACAAAGATGTAAAAGGTTTTAAACTTGACTATTGTAAGGGTTGTGGCATTTGTGCCGTTGTATGTCCTAAGAAATGTATCAAGATGGAAGACGAAGACAAATTCGAAGAATAAGGGATTTCGAACTTAACAGGCCCGAGCCTAAAGGCCCGGCTACTATGTTCGGCTATTACAAAATGGAGGTAATTATAAAATGGGTAAAAGATTAGCCTTAACCGGTGATATGGCTGCTGCCGAGTCCATGCGCCAGATAAATCCGGATGTTGTCGCGGCTTATCCGATCACGCCACAAACAGAGATCATGATGACTTTTTCTCAGTTCGTGGCCGATGGTCTTGTCGATACCGAGCTCGTCAGAGTGGATAGCGAACACTCGGCTATGAGCGCCTGCGTTGGATCCGCGGCCGCTGGAGCCAGGACCATGACAGCGACAGCCGCTAATGGACTGGCTCTCATGCATGAAGTTGTATATATTGCCGCTTCCACAAGATTACCCATTGTTATGCCGGTCGTCAACAGAGCGCTTTCAGCGCCGATCAACATCCACTGCGATCATTCTGATACCATGGCTGAAAGAGATTCCGGCTGGATACAGATCTTTTCACAGGACCCGCAGGAAGTATACGATCATATCCTTCTGGCTCTGAAACTTTCCGAACATCCTGATGTTCTTTTACCCACCATGGTCAATCAGGACGGTTTTATCACCTCACATGGTGTTGAACCCGTTGAGATCCTTGATGACAGTGTTGTAAAAACATGGATCGGCGATTATAAACCAAAACACACATTGCTGGATTTTGAAAATCCTATTACAGTAGGGCCTCTGGATCTTTACGATTATTATTTTGAACATAAACGGCAACAGGTCGATGCGATCGATAATGCTTTCAAGATATATCCTCAGGTGGCTAAAGAGTTATCTAAATTGACCAAGCGGGAATATCCCATGATCGAACAATACAATATTGAAAAGGCTGATCATGTAATCGTTACCATGGCCTCTGCGGCCGGAACAACAAGATATGTTGTGGATCAGTTAACGGAAAAGGGGGAGAAAGTAGGGCTTTTAAAGATAAGGCTTTTCAGGCCATTTCCCGCAGACCAGATCGTGAATATTTTAAAAGGCAAAAAGTCAGTTGCGGTATTGGATCGCAGCGCTTCTTTTGGAAGTTTTCCTCCTCTGGCAGAGGAGATAAGAAATGCTCTTTATGATGAAAAGACAAAGCCGCCTGTTTATTCTTTTGTTTTTGGTCTTGGGGGAAGAGACCTTTTACCCTCTCATGTCGAACATGTCTTTAAAGGACTGGCAAAGGGCAGTTTCAATACCAAAACTATAGAATATCTTGGTGTCAGATAGGAGGAAAAAATGGCTTTTATTTTAAAAGAACTTTTAGATAAACCTGAAAAATTGACTTCAGGTCACAGATTATGTCCCGGGTGCGGCGCGCCGATTTTAGCAAAATGGATCATGATGGCCACCGATTTTCCTCTTGTTGTGGCTAACGCCACAGGATGCCTTGAGGTTTCCACGACCATCTATCCCTATACGGCATGGAATACTCCATGGATACATAATGCTTTTGAAAATGCCGCTGCCACGATTGCCGGAGTTGAGTCGGCTTATAAATCACTTTCACGCCAGGGCAAGATAAAGAAAAAGGTAAAATTCATCGCCTTTGGCGGTGACGGCGGTACTTATGATATAGGGATCCAGGCCCTTTCAGGCGCTCTGGAAAGAGGCCATGATATGGTCTATATCTGCTATGATAATGAAGGATATATGAATACGGGGGCCCAGCGCAGTGGCGCCACACCCAAAGGAGCCAGCACAACAACTGAACCGGCTGGAAAAGTGAGCTATGGCAAGAAAATGAGGCATAAAGATCTTACAGCCATTGCCGCGGCTCATCATATCCCTTATGCGGCTCAGGCGGCTCTTTCTAACTGGCAGGACCTTATGAAAAAAGCCAAAAAAGCGATTGAAGTTGATGGCCCGGCTTTTTTAAATATCCTTTCACCCTGTGTCCGGTTCTGGCGTATTCCTGATGACCAGACCATAGAAATTTCAAAATTAGCGGTCGAAACCAATTTCTGGCCTCTTTTTGAGATCGATAACGGGAAGTGGATCCTTAATTACAAACCCAGAGAACGAAAGCCAATTATGGATTGGATCAAGGTCCAGGGCAGATACAAGCATCTTTTACAGGAAAAGAATAAACCGGTTATTGAAGAGATCCAGAAAGAGATTGATGAGTACTTTCACTGGCTGGAAAAAAGATGCAGCGACTGAATTTAAAGGATTCGAGGATGACAGATGGGCTTTTCTAATCCCGCAAATGCCCTTTAGATCTTTCACCAAATATAGGCTCGCTAAGTGTGGTTACATTAAGAACTGCTAAAAACAGGATGAATTATGGATATAAAATATTCTACCAAAATAACAAAATTGCCTCCTTATCTTTTCGCTGAAATCGATCGTCTGAAGGCGGAAGTAAGAGCCAAAGGGAAAAAAATACTGAGTTTGGGGATTGGTGACCCGGATCTGCCCACTCCAAGAATTATTGTACAGTCTTTAAAAGAAACTGTGACCCATTCCGAGTACCATCATTATCCTTCTTATGAAGGAAGACTGGATCTTCGCCAACAGATCGCTAAATGGTTCAAAAAAAGATTTAAAGTCTCTTTTGACCCTGACAGGGAGATCCTTTCCCTGATCGGTACAAAAGAGGGGATCGGTCATTTCCCTTTTGCTTTTCTAGAACAAAACGATCTGGTTTTAGTGCCTGATCCGGCTTACCCTGTATATCGCTCTGGTACCATTTTTGCCGAAGGTGAGCCTTATTATATGCCCCTTTTAGAAGAAAACGACTTTTTACCTGATCTTGCCAGGATCCCGCACGATATCAGAAATAAAGCTAAAATAATGTTTATCAATTATCCTAATAACCCCACTTCTGCCATGGCTACCGAAGATTTTTTTAAACAGGCCATCGATTTTTCCGAAAAATATAATATTATCCTTGCCCATGATGCCGCCTACAGTGAATTATTTTTTGAAAAACCTCCTCTGTCTATTTTCCAGATCCCGGGAGCGAAAGATATCGCTATTGAATTCCATTCGCTCTCCAAAACATTTAATATGACAGGCTGGCGTATTGGCTTTGCGGTAGGTCAGGAAAAACTGATTCAAGGCCTGGCAAAGATCAAGAACAACCTTGACTCTGGTATTTTTGAACCTATCCAGCTGGCCGCGATAACCGCTCTGCAGAATTACGATACGATCTGTGAAGAGAATCGAAATATTTACAAACGCCGTCGCGACGAAGCCTGCCGATATCTTGATGAATTGGGATGGAAATATAAAAAGCCTTCAGGCACTTTTTATTTATGGGTTAATTGCCTTGCCGGCTATAGCTCTAAAAGTATGGCCCAGAAATTGTTAGAGGAAGAAGGTATCGTTGTTACTCCGGGAGTGGGATTTGGCCCATCCGGTGAGGGTTATATCAGAATGGCCCTTACCGTGGACGAACAGATCCTGGAACAGGTATTTCATAAGATAAAAAAAATTAAATGGTAAAAAAGGCTTTAGATAAATATCATACCGTCTATCTTTCTCTGGGAAGCAATATCGGGGACAGGGAAAAAAATATAATCAATGCTCTCCGTCTGCTAAAGATCAAGGGTATCCCTATCACAAAGATGTCTTCTCTTTATGAAAGTGAACCGGTGGGGATCGAAGATCAGCCCTGGTTCTATAATATGGTGATAAAAATTTCCTCATCTTTACAACCGGATAAAATTTTAAAGATCGTTAAGGATATAGAAGCCGAGATTGGCAGAATGTGGACAACAAAATGGGGTCCCCGTGTCATTGATATCGATATCCTGTTCTATGAAGATCAAATAGTGAATATGGAAAATCTTGTTATTCCTCATAAAGAATTCCATAACCGGGACTTTGTGCTGGTCCCTATGGTGGAAATAGAGCCGGATTTTATTCATCCTGTTTTGAAAAAGAGCATTGAGGATATACTGGAATCTCCCCGTAAAAGAAAGAAAGTAATATGGGTTAAATTTTTAGGAGCCGTTTAAATGAAATATATCAATTATCTTTTAAAGAAAAAACAGAAAAAAGAACAGATCACGGCTTTGACCGCCTATGATCATATAACAGCCCGGATCCTGGAAGAGGCCGGTATTGATATCATTCTCGTGGGTGATTCCTATGGAATGGTAAAATTGGGTTTTGATAATACCCTCCCGGTGACCATGGAACAGATGCTCACGATTACCAAAGCGGTATCAACAGGGGTGAAGGATTCTATCATTATTGCAGATATGCCATTTCTCTCCTTTCATACAAACACCTCTGATGCGATAAAAAATGCCGGGTTGTTCCTGAAAGAAACAAAAGCGCAGGGAGTCAAGATCGAATCACATAAAGGGAATCTTGACCTGATCGGCCGCGTGATCAAAGCTGATATCCCCGTGATGGGTCATCTAGGACTCGTGCCTCAATCGATTTACAGGCTTGGCGGATATAAAACACAGGGGAAAACAGCAGAAGAAGCTCTGACCTTGATCTCTATGGCCAGGCAACTTGAAGATCTGGGATGTTTTGCCATCATCCTGGAGGGTGTTGCCAGTGAAGTAACTCAAAAGATCGCAGAGGCGCTCCGGATCCCGATTATCGGCATCGGCTCAGGACCCTGTGATGGACAGATTCTCGTTCTGGATGATCTCTTGGGGTGTAATCCCGATATCAATTTAAAGCATGCGAAAAAATATGCAAATTTATTTCAGATTACAAAACAGGCTGTCGTAAATTATAAAAAGGATATTGTATCAGGGAAATTCCCTGATAAAACTCATTATGACCGCATGAATAAAGATGAATTAAATAAATTACAGTCATAGATCGTATGCTGTAATATTACATACTTATTTTTAGGAGAATTTTATGTTACCACTTTATATCGGGATAGGGGTTGTCATTGTTGGTTTTATCGGGTTTATCATAGAAAGGTTCATAAGAAGAGAAAAACGATGGAAGATCCAAATCAAATTAATGGCCCAGAGACAGGATTACGCGGGAGCCATCGATCTGACCAAACGCCTGATCAATCTCAGGCCCAATAAAGTGGACTATTATCTTCTTCTGGCTGATCTGTATGAAAGGAATAAAATGAAGGCTTCCGCTCTTGAAGTCTATCAGAACATGATCAAAAACAAGATATTTTCCAATAAATGCCGTGAACATAATATCAGAGAAAAGATCGCCATCATCAATATAGAAGACAAAAAGATCATTGAGGCTTTTAAAGAATTATACATTATCTTCCGGACCCATTCCCAATCATCCTATGCTCTGGCCCTCCTGGGCCGGATCTATGGCTCACAGATGAAATATGATAAAGCCAGGGACTATCTTACCAAGGCCATCACTCTGTCTCCTCATATAGCCGAATTTCACTATCAGATGGGTCTGCTATGGCTTGATACAGGAGACCTGACTCGTGCCATAGAAGAGCTGGAAAAATCCATGACCCAGGATCCCAACCATGTGAAAGCACAATATTTTCTGGCTCTCTGCTACCGCCAGAGAGGATTACAGGAAAAAGCGAAAACACTTTTTGAGAGACTGAATATAACCAATCTTAACAATCTTCCCAATAATATTACTCAGATCGGGATCATGGCCCAGAATATGCCAAAATTCAATATCGATGAAATAGCCAAAAGCCTGGATGAAGAATTAAGTGGTATGAAAAAAGACGGCCGGGTGAAAGTGAAGGATGTTGATGAACTCTTGGATTCCGGAATAGATGTATTTCATGAGACGGCTGTTTCTGTGATCCTGAAAATGGGGTATACAATAAAGGATGAGATAAGGAATCGCCTGATCGATCCCAATACGGAAATCGATTTTATTACCATCGCTAAAAAATACCAGGATGAACCACAGCCGCCTTTATGTTTCATCCAGTTTAACAAGGTCCGTTCGGAAGTCGGCACTATCCCTTTTGCCGATTTTATTTCAAAAATGAAAGATGCGCGGGCCAGGTCCGGAATATTCATCACCACGTCTTCTTTTTCAAGCCAGATCCATGAAAAGATCACAAAGGAGAATTTAAGGATCACCCTGATCGACCGAACTAAACTCAACCGTTATCTTTAGTCTTCCAGCAGGGATGCCCTTTTTATGCTGTTGCTTCCAAATCTCTCTCTAATTGAATCAACTGATCTTTCAACCTTTGCCAATTTTTTATTCTGAAAAAGGCTCAACTGCTCTTCACCCGGGTCAAATCCGCTTGATCCTACGCCTAAAAGCCTGACAGGACGCAGGGAAATCGTTGAAAAAAGGTTCAATACGGTTTTATATATCTTGGCGCTGAGATCAGTAGCCTCGCTTAAGGTGATCTGTCTGGTAATTGTTTTAAAATCAAAGTATTTCACCTTTAATTTTATGGTCCTGGCTTTTAATTTATGGTTCCGCAAACGCCGGGCCACCTGATCACTCAGAGACAATAAGATCTTATTAATAGTCTCTCCATCCGTAATATCATGATCCAGAGTGGTCTCATTGCTGATGGATTTTTCTTCCTGCCGGGAAGCCGGAATCACCACCGAATCATCTATTCCCCTGGCCATCTTGAAAATATGCTCACCATATATACCGAAATATCTGACAAGATGCTCTCTGGACAATCTTTTCAGATCTTTTACTAATATAACACCCTGTTGATGAAAAATTTCAGCGGTTTTCGGTCCCAGCCCCGGCAGGACTTCCACCTTGAGATTATCCAGAAAACTCTCCACTTCCGATTTCTTCAAAAGAAAAAGACCATCGGGTTTTTTGAAATTAGAGGCTATTTTAGCTAAAAGTTTATTCGGCGCTATCCCGATCGAACAGGTCAATAGAAATTCATCCTTAATCCTTTGCTTGATCATTCTGGCGATCTTGGTGGCGTTATGGAATAGAAGAAGAGACCCTGTGACATCCAGATAGGCTTCGTCAATACTGCTTGGTTCCACCAGGGGGGTAAAAGAACAAAAGACATCCATTATTTTTTCGGATACTTCCGTATATCGGTTGAATCGACCCTGAACAAGGATTAGATGAGGACATTTTTTCATAGCGGTTCTCACAGGCATGGCAGAATGAACACCGAATTTTCTGGCTTCATAACTGGAGGTTGATACGACACCCCTTTGATCTGTTCGTCCGCAAACGGCAATGGGTTTTCCTCTGTATTCGGGAAAATCTCTCTGCTCCACAGCCGCATAAAAGGCATCCATGTCGATGTGGAGAATATTTTCCTGTTGCATATTACGAATTAAATAGCTTTGAGAAAGCAAGTCAACTCTTTTTAGATTCTCGTTCGAGGTTCGACGTGCGACGTCAACGCACAGGAAGTGCGTTGGGTCAAATCGGCCTGGAAGGCTGAGATTTGACCACGAAGTTCGATGAACAGGATGGTCATCGGATCGGCTCAGTTCCCCTGCAATTCATGGAATTGCGGGGATTAAATCCCGGAAATAGCCCTGCCATTTCAAGGGACGTAGCATTTCCAGGGTAAAGTCCTTGGAATTGCTACGCAATTCCTAAGGAGTCTTAATCCTCGGAATTTCTCGGAGAAATTCCAGAGGGATGAATTGCAGGGGAGAGGATTCGACACTCCTACATCCTGCCCCTAGAAATTTTTTATCGAAAAATTTCAGGGGTATAGTCCCTGGAATTGTACTTTGGACAATTCCTAGGGATAGGTCGTCGAACGTATTATTGCTTGACTTTGTTAAAGATTATACTATCTTGAAAAATCTTTAAATAGAGGTGATGGAAATGGTGTTCGATAAGGAAACCCAGAGGAAAGTCATCATGGGTGTAGCGATCTTACTGGCTATTGCTTTCATTGCGCTGGTCTATTTTGAATGGGGAAAAGGGGGAGCTGCTTCTTCAGGAACTTTTGAAGTAGCCAGAGTCAATGGCCACTCTATATATATTCAAGAATTCAGGAACCTGTTTGAACAGGTAAAAGAAATGAATCGTGAAAGAGTGGATGATGACAAGACAGGGCAGGTTAATAAAGAATTAATGATACAGACCCTTTACAGTCTGGTCCAGCGATATCTGATCCTTCAGGAAGCCGATAGGGCTGATGTCGGTGTCAGCGAGAATGAAACCTTCAGGAATGTTATCAGGAGACGTGAATTTCAGACAGAAAGCGGGCAGTTCAATGAATTTCTCTATCGTCGACTTCCTTCATCTTTTAAAAAGAAACTCGAAACGGATACGCGTGAAGGATTAATAGAACAACTTTTTCTTATGAGACTTCTCGATTCAGTAAAAATATCAGATCTGGACCTGAGACTATATTTTCAGCAGAAGAATACAAAATGCAGAGTACGATTCGTCTATTTAAAAGTACCTGAAGGGGGAGGCGATAAAAATCTGCTGGGAATGGATGAAAACAGGGTAAAGATCGAGAAAGCCATTGATCGATTTATTAAAATGGCGAAACAGAGTAATTTTGACACGGCCGCCAACGCGCTGGGACTGGAGGTGAAGGCTACAGACTATTTTTCATTTTTCGGACCCATCAATAAACCGGGAAGTGATAACAGATGGACAGACCTGGAAGTACAGGGGACCTATCAGGAAGCCTTTAAACTCAAACCATTCCAGGTTAGTGATAAGATATCCACACCAAACGGTTATATCGCGATCCAGCTGATAGGCAGAATGAATCCGAACTGGAATACCTTCTATAAGGATCTGCCAAAATTAAAAGCCGAACTGGAAGGCCTAAGGCGTAATTATATCAGACAGCAATGGTATATCACCGTAGTACAAAGATCCAAGATCCGGAATAATCTCAACAAGCTTTTAGGTGAAGATTCGGGAACCTAAAAAAAGTATTTTAAACATTCTCTTTTTTTGTTGTTACGGAACAATCATTGTATCATCAAAAGTAATTGTTATATTGACAGTGTGACCCTGGTTAATATTTATTGGATCACCATTATTAGCCACTTGATTATTATACGCCTCAAGAGGATCTCCTGAATCAGGGCCATTGGACATTCCTGTGCCGTTCCCATCAAAGAAAGCACCGGCATAACATGGATTAAAAAGAATATTGGTAAACGTAAATGTATAACCATTATTTGATGTGGAGGCATCCGCATTAAGATTATTGCATTGCGCCTCAATGACATTAGAAGCATTTGAGGTCAGATCATCAGTATTACATACTCTTACTCCAATCATGTGAGTTCCATTAACAACTCCCCGTTGGAATTACCCGTATAATTGATAGTAATTTTTAGTGTTCTTTTTGTTGATGCAGGCGGTTCTTCAGGCGGGGTAGGGGTTAAAAGATCATCTTTTTCGTCACTGCAGGCGACCGAAAATAGAAAAATAGCAACAAGGAACAGATTGAATAAAATATATAATGTTCGGTTAATCATAAAAATTTCCCTCCTTGTATTAAAATTGGTTATTATAGACATAAATTACTCTGTAAAAGTTGTCAAGCGCTATATTATGATTTCTTTTTTAAATGTTGCCTTTTACTTGACGCCCCCTATTAAAAATATTATATTACACGCGGAGAGATGGCCGAGCGGACGAAGGCGGCGGTCTTGAAAACCGCTGATGGTTATGCCATCCGGGGGTTCGAATCCCTCTCTCTCCGTATGGGGAGAGGTGCTGGAGTGGACGATCAGGGCTG
Organism: Spirochaetota bacterium; assembly: GCA_016931325.1. Taxonomy (GTDB): domain Bacteria; phylum Spirochaetota; class JAHITG01; order JAHITG01; family JAFGFC01; genus JAFGFC01. The sequence goes on from JAFGFC010000071.1 coordinate 72,394, forward strand.
CCTGCTAAGCAGTTGTAGGGGTTAAACTCTACCGAGGGTTCGAATCCCTCCCTCTCCGCATATAATGACTGTAGCCGAGCCTTCAGGCTCGGAAAGTAAGGTAAATATTATGAAACAGGAAATTAAAAATATCAGTGTAGAGTCAGTTTTCAGGATCATTTTTTTTATTACCCTGGTCATCACCGGATTTTTCAGCCTGCTCAATATTATTGTATCATTATTTACAGGACAATTATTAATGGCCCTGTTGATCTTTGCTGTCGGAGCCCCTTTGATCGCTCTTATGGAAGGCGCCCTGGCCGCTCTGTTTATTTTTATTTATAACGCTTTTGCTAAAAAATTCGGTGGATTCATCATTGACCTTGGAAATTAATTGTGCCCATAGTTCAATTGGATAGAACGCTGGATTGCGGTTCCAGTGGTTAGAGGTTCAAGTCCTCTTGGGCACGCATATGATCTACAAGTTACAATCTTTAGCCGGTCTTGTGCTTATTCTGGGACTGGCTTTCCTTCTCTCTACTAATAAAAAATCAATAAAACTGCGTGTTGTTGTATGGGGATTCGCTCTTCAGCTGATCCTGGCCTTAATTATTCTCAGAACCGATATCGGTTTTTTAATATTTGAGGGGGCCAAAAAAGCGGTGGGTGCCGTTATTAATTACAGCGACAAAGGGGCTGCTTTTGTTTTTGGAAATCTTGTCTATGATCAGGCTATAGGAGCGGTGATCGCTTTCAGGGTGCTTCCTATCATTATTTTTGTCTCGGCCCTGATGGGTATCCTTTCTTTTTTTGGTATTATCCAGTTCTTTGTAAAATTGATGGCCCGGCTTATGCAGAGAACCATGAAAATATCCGGAGCGGAATCATTAGGGGCCGCTATGCTTATCTTCATGGGCATTGAAAGCAGCACAGGTCTGAAAGAGTATATTAGAAAAATGACCAGATCCGAAATATTTGTTTATATGAGCGCCTTCATGAGCACGATCGCCACAAGTGTTATGGCTACTTATGTCAGCTTTGGGGCTCAGGCCGGTCATTTACTGGCAGCCTCTATTATGAGCGCTCCGGCAGCCGTAGCCATCGCCAAGATCATGATACCTGAAACAGAAAAACCGGACACTCTGGGAAGCAGTAAATTAAAATTAGAAACCAAGCCGTCTAACATCATTGAATCAATGGCTGATGGCGCTTCAACCGGTGCACACCTGGCTATTCAGATCGGGGCCATGCTTTTAGCGTTTATGGGTATCATCTATCTGATCAATGGCCTGTTAAATTATGCGGGATTATCCATGGATAAGATCTTCAGCTATATTTTCTATCCTTTTGCTCTGGCTTTAGGTGTACCCGTAAAAGACGCGTCAGTCGTAGCCTCATTGTTAGGTACAAAGACCGTATTTAATGAATTTTTGGCCTATATGAAGCTTCAGCCCCTGATCCAGTCACACGCCATTTCCGCCCGATCTATTGTTATCTCAACTTATGCCTTATGTGGTTTTGCCAATTTTGGAAGTATTGCGATTCTCATAGGGGGGCTGGCCGGTATCGCCCCGGAGAAAAAAAACATGATTGCTTCCCTGGGGATCAAATCTCTGATTGCCGGTACTCTGGCTTCTTTCATGACAGCTATCATTGCGGGGTGGTTGATTTAATATGGTTCGACGCGCGACGTTCGAGGTTCGAAGTTCGACACACAGGAAGTGTGTCGGGTCGAATCCCTCCCCTGCAATTTGGAAAATTGCGGGGATCAAATCCCGGAAATGCTTCGCATTTCACAGGACATGGATGGTTGGGATTCGACCACTTTGTTTAATGATATAAGCAATTAACTATCTTTTATCTTATGGATAATAAAAATGAAAGTATCTTTTATTAAATATAAATTTTTTCTTTATAGTATAATCGTGTTTATTATCTTCTCTTGCGGGAAAAGATCAATAGACGAAGTTGAACCCAATAATTCCAGAGCCCAATCACAAACCGTTACCTTCCCTCTTTATCTGAAAGGATCCATAGAGAACTATGATAAGGATGTCTTTAAATTCATCAATCTTGAGGAAAATTATAATATCCAGATCGAATTAGAAACAGATGATATCAATCTGTTAAAATTATCACTCTTTCATCAGGATAATATGATCAAATCTGTTTCTCTCTCTGAAGGAGAGATAACCAATCGAGAAAATCTTTTAATTATCAAGAACGTGTATCTCGAAAAAGGTATTTATCTCATCCAGATCGAACAGAAAGGTAACAACCCTGAAAAAACCCCTTATTTGTTAAGCCTTATAAAAAATATCCATGAAGAAGATGAAGAGATGGAACCCAATGACAGGATGGATCATGCTAATTTAATTGATATGGAAAAGGGTTATATTAAGGGATACTTTTCGCCGGGTTTTGAATCCCCTGATACGGGTCCGGAATGTGACTGGTTCAGGTTTTCCGTATCTGAGGCAAGTAATTTGCTGTCATTTGAATTGACCGGAGTTCCTGGCATTGATCCTGTTATTGAATTATATAATGAACTCGGCATAATGATCAAAAGGATCGATAGCTTTGGATGGGATGAACCGGAAATCTTGAAAAATTTCGGCCTGGTAACAACGGGAGAATATTATTTCAAGATCTATTCTAAATCCAGGGGGCAGAAAAATAATTCTATCCCCTATCAATTCTATATCAGGCTGGACCGTTTCAACCCTGAATTTGAATTCGAGCCCAATGACAGCCTAAACAAGGCCAACCCGTTGATCGATTCCATAAAAGGGTACATTAATCCTGCCGGTGACACAGACTGGTTCAGTTTTTCGATTGAAGAAAACCGCTCTCTTTTAAATCTGACGGTCACACCGTTAAGTGATGTTGACCTGTTAATAAAGATCTATAATTCCATCGGCGAAATTTTCTTTCAATTGAATTCCGGTGAAAAAAATGAATCAGAAATTTTCCCGGACCTGTATATTGAAAAAGGGAAATATTTCCTGAGCCTGGCGGATGCCACCGGTGGTTCTCAAAACATCAATTCCCCCTATACTGTCACCATCCGTTCTTTGCCTTTTCCGGATGATCTTGAAAAGGAACCGAACAACAGCCTTTCCCAAGCCACGCCGTTTGCCCTGAATTCATCGGTGAAAGGTTTTCTCGCTCCCCAAAAAGATCTTGATTATTTTAAATTCTCTCTGAACGGAAGTGAAAACCTTAAAGTAAGTGTATCGCCCGTCCCGGCGCTGGATCTTATCATTGAAATAGTGAATACCAGAGGGGAAGTGATAGCCAGCATCAATAAGAATAAAACATCAGAGGGAGAATCTGACCTGGTGCAGCTGGAGGCAGGAAACTATTATGTAATTTTAAAGGATGCCGAAAATAAGAGTAATTATTACGAAAAATATATATTAACGATTTTAGAACGATGAAAAGTACGATTATTATATTATTTTCCACACTGCTGTTTTTTGGACTGCTTCTGGGACAATCATTATGGAAGGATGACGGAGATATCTATTCCACGGATAAAAAGTGGAAAGCAGGCGACAGCCTGAAAATAATATTTAATGAAGCCTCCCTTGTAGAATATCAGCTGGCCACCTCTGAAGCCGAAAGGGTCAATGCTCAGGGGGAAGGGGCCAAAGGGGCCATGATCAGCTTTTTGCCCAGTGTCGGAGGGAGTGATAATTTTCAAACTTCACAGAAATCCTCTACAAAAAATAAAACCAGGTTACAGACCTCCATCAGCGTTAAAATAACCGGTATTCTGCCTAATAAAAATTTAAAAATTGCCGGTTCTCATTCTATCCTTGTGAACAACCAGATGGAAAACATCACGCTAACCGGTGAGGTCAACCCCAGAGACATCAAGAAGAAAAAACAGGTCTATTCTACAGACATCATCGACGCCTCGATCAATTATCAGTCAAAAATAATTAAACCCGAGGTTATCAAACCGGCTGATTATGTAGAAACAAAAAGCACCAATATTTCTGTTGTATCAGAAAAGACACAGGCCATTGTCACTTCAAGTTATGAGATCTCTGAAGCCAAAAAGCGAGAGATGATACTGCAATATCTGAACAAAATAATGACCATCCTTTTCAGAAAGTAATCTTTATCTTTATAATCAATAATGTAGGGGCTTGATTTAAAGCGAAGCCCTTGAAGAGGGCGAAGCCTCCCTGAAAGGGATCAAGCCCGTTTTCATTGTTTTAAATAGGGATTCGATAAATCGAACCCCTACCTTTTTAAATAGACCATCAAAAGCATGATATCAGAAGGCCTTAACCCCCTGATCCGGGAAGCCTGGCCCAGTGTTTCGGGTCTCACTTCCTTGAACCGGTATTTTGATTCCCGGGACAATCCTTCAACTCTGTCATAATCAAAATCATGGGGAATTTTATGGTTTTCCATTTTCCTGAATCTCTTTATCTCTTTGATCTCTTTGTCAATATATCCTTCATACTTTAGCCGGATAAAGATCCCTTCTTTAACAGCCTGCGGTAGATCTTTAAACCCCTTTTCCAGGCGATCCATATCTTTTATCCTTATCTCAGGCCGTTTTATAAGATGGGCCAGTTTAACCCCCTCTGTCACCTTTTTTTTAATCAAAGTGTTGATCTGCGCGGGATGAATGGCAAGAGATTGATATGACTTTACCTTATCATCGATCATTTTCAACTTGTCCTTTGTTTTTTGATACTTTTCCTTTGAAATAAGATTATACCTGGATCCATATTTCATCAACCGTTCATCAGCATTATCACACCGTAAAAGAAGTCTGTATTCAGCCCGGGCCGTGAACAGACGGTAGGGTTCATCCACACCGTGTGTAACCAGATCATCGATCATGACCCCGATATAAGATTCTGATCGGTCCATGACAAAAGGGGACTGTTTTTTAACGGACAGAGCCGCGTTGATCCCGGCGACGAGTCCCTGACCTGCCGCTTCCTCATAACCGGACGTTCCGTTTATCTGTCCGGCCAGAAATAAATTTTTTACCGTCTTGACTTCGAGTGTGGAGGATAATTGCAACGGGGGAACGAAATCATATTCTATCGCATAAGCCGGTCTTGTTATTTCAACATGCTCCAGACCGGGAATGGTTCGATACATTTGATACTGCACATCCTCCGGAAGAGAAGTGGACACACCATTCACATAAAATTCTTCCGTATTATACCCCTCCGGCTCTAAAAAGATCTGATGTTTTATTTTATCGGGGAATTTCACCACCTTATCTTCGATCGAAGGACAGTAGCGGGGACCGATCCCCTTTATGATCCGCTTCGGGCCGTAAAGCGGAGAACGGTCAAGATTGGCCCTTATGATCCTGTGCGTTTTTTCGTTCGTATAGGTTATGAAACAACTCACCTGTTTCCGTTTTATTCTCTCAGTAGAGAAAGAGAAAGGGATAATGACCCTGTCGCCTTTCTGTTCTGTTGTTCTTGAAAAATCAATACTTTTTCTGTTAATTCTGGCAGGCGTGCCGGTCTTAAGCCGCTCCAGTTTTAATCCAAGATTTTTCAGGGAAAAGGATAGCCGTTCGGCTGCAAATTCCTCAGCCCGGCCGGCCTTATACCGGAAGAGTCCCACATGGATCACTCCCCGAAGAAAAGTCCCTGTGGTCAAGATCACCGTTTGCGAGTCGTATTGCATTCTTCTTCTTGTAACAACACCCTGGACTTTTTTCCACCTGTCAACAACGATCTCTTCCACCAGATCCTGCTTGATTACAAGATTTTTCTGTTTTTCCAGTGTATGCTTTATTTCCAGCTGATACCATTTTTTATCAGCCTGAGCCCGCGGAGCCTGTACAGCCGGGCCTTTTTTTGTATTCAGCATTCGGAACTGGATGCCTGTTTTATCTATATTCATTGCCATCTCACCGCCCAGAGCATCGATCTCCCGTACCACATGGCCTTTCGCTATCCCGCCGATGGCCGGGTTACACGACATCTGCGCGATTTGATCAAGGGAAATGGTGATGAGAAGAGTTTTCATACCCATACGGGAAGCAGCCAGAGCGGCTTCACACCCCGCATGACCAGCGCCCACGACAATAACATCAAATCTTTCAGGATATATATGAATGTCTTTATCTTTCAATTTATTTTAATCTGTAACTTTTATTAATAATTGCCTGTGCTCCGGGGTCATGTGAAGGAAACGGATGCCATACTGGAAGTTGCCGTTACTGGGAGAAAATATCCAGACGACCAGACCTTTAATATTCTCAAAATGATTATTATTAACTGAAAAGTTGATAAGAAACTGATCCCCGAGCATAAATTTCTTATTCATGAATAACTTCATCCCGCCGCAGGATAAATTCTCGATCGTCCCTTTACTGAAGATATTCGTATCGATCATATTTATCTCTGTCGTTATATCCACTTTTATACGCGTAAATTCTCTTTCATCAAAAATAAACCGGTTTACTTTTTCATCCAGCATCTCCAGTGATTCAATATCCACCAGTTCCGTAATGGTTATACTGGTATGGGTCAAATCAATAAATTCCTTTCTTGTCAACTCCTTCATATCATCACTGAGGACACATTTGATAACAGGTTTTTTCAAATTGCTTTTATTCGATCGGATAACGACCCCTATATTGGAATTCGAGAGCAAAACCCAGGACCCTATAGGATAAAGAGAAGCGGCCTGACAGTAAGCAAAAAGAACATCCGCATCGAATCGATTCCTCTCTCTGGTCAGGATATGCATGATGGCCCGGTGAGGATGCAGTTTTTTCTTAAAAGGATTTTTCGTTGTCAGAAGATCAATATAATTGGCAAACGAGAGGACCAGCCCGTATTTGGTGAACGACCTGGCCATAATGCCATCCGGATACCCGGACCCGTCCGCCCTTTCATGATGTTGAAGGATAGCCTTTCTGACATCATAATCGGCTCCCAACCGGGTCAGCATATGATAGGCCTGGTTTGGATGCATCTCTATCTTGGAAATATCTTTCTTTTCGAGTTGGGTCGTGGCTCTCAGATCCGGAAAACTATCCAAAAGAGCCAGATCATGCAATAAGGCGGCCACTCCCAGCTTAACCATCTCCTTTTTACTGAATATCTTTTTATTACATATCTCTAATTTTTTGAAATCACCTTTCACCTCGGGATTTTCCAGTTTTTTTTCCATTATTTTTGAGATCTCAATGGCAATGGACAACGATAATAAAGCCACATTGATAGAATGACCAACGATATAATTCAATGATTTTCTTTTCAGATGCAACAAGAGGAAAGTGGCATCCCTTTTAGGACCGGTGTCTTCGATCAGCTGGGTCACGATCGATTCCAGCTTTTCCAGCTCGACCTGTTTGTCTTTCATAACAATGGTAAGGATCTCGAAAAGATCATCCAGTCTATCATCAATCCGTTTATTAATGGAAGAAAGCGGCTTTTTTTGAAGGCTTTCGATCTCATAGATATCTTTTTTTGATCGCTTGATATGATCAATTATCTCTTTAGCTTCTTTGCGGATATCAACATCATAATCCTCTTCGTTCAGGTCGATATCCGGAGATTTAGTATGAATACTTTTTAAATAGGCCATCTCAATGTTCTCACGGATCCGCCGGACATGATCTTCTTTTTTCTGCTTTTTGGACTTGTCTTCATTCATAATATCAGATCCTTCCTGAATCCTACGGGACATTCAGCACTCTTTGGGTGCTTAATACCTTGAGATCCTCGATCACTAATTTGATATACTTTTTTTGTCTCCACTCGTCAAGCTCTAATTTGCAAACAATATCCACTTTATCATTTACCCTCAGATCTGATCCCTTGCCATTCCCCTTCCTCCACCAAATAGCGCTAAACCACAGACCCCTGTTCTTAGAGATCTTTAAAAAAAGATGCGCCCCTTCATCCCCAACATATTTGACCTCTTTAACCTCAAACTCCTTCAATAAAAATACCGGTTCCTCATTGTCCTCACCATAGGGTTCAAAAATATTAATGATCTCTGCGATTGATCCCACACAGAGATCTTCAGGTAAAAGGACCGTATCGATAGAGATAACAGGTATCAGATCCTCATCTGTTATCTCTTGATTGGCTATTTGCCTTAATCGATTTTTCAGTACAGGGATATTCTCCTTTTTAATGGAAAAACCAACAGCAAAAGGATGTCCCCCCATGGCTTCGAGAAATTCATTACATTGATCAAAAGCCTTCTTTATCATAAAGCTTTTAATACTTCTGGCGCTACCCATCCCTGTCCCCTCTTTAACGATCAGAACAACAGTAGGTCTGTAATAGATATCCTTTAAACGGTTGGCGACTATCCCCGTTACACCATGCTCAAGATCTTCAATATCAACAATAAAAATCTTGTCCTTTATGATATCCACTTTTTCCGGAAGGATCTTTATCACTTTTTCAAAATTCTCAGCAAACCGGTTCTTTCTTTCGATATTCAATTTAACCAGATCATCAGCAACGGCTTGAGCTTCTTTTATGTCTTCCGTCAATAAAAGGCGAAGGCTGTAATCCGCCATGCCCATCCTTCCGGCGGAATTCAATACAGGGATGATATTCCAGCTGGTTATCTTGGAATTGATATCGGAAGGAACAATATTTAATTTTTCAAAAAGTACTTTCAGACCCACGATCTTTGTTTTTTTGATCTGCTCGATCCCTTTTTTTACCAGTATCCTGTTCTCCCCTATCAGTGGGACAATGTCAGCCAGGGTCCCTAAAGCCGTTAACTCTGAAAAACTTAAAAGTATCTTTCTCATCTTATTAAATCCCATGACAACGAACCTGGCAAAGACCTGTCTGGTGATAAAAGCATCATATTCCGCTGAATGAAACGAACTCGAGTTATCTATCTCAATACCCATGTATTCAGCCAGATTCTGAAGCTTGTGGCTGATATCAGGGAACTGTCGTCTTGATATCTTTAATGTATCAACCAGTTGATTATTCAGGTTCTTCCGGCAGTATTTTTTTATATCCCGGGCAAGGTACTTGTAGTCAAAATCTTCAAGGTTATGTCCCACCAGAATCGCGTCCTTGATGAATTCGTAGAATTCAGGAATAACTTGTTTGGCATCAGGCGCTTTGGATAGATTTGTTTTACTGATGCCTGTCATCTTTTGAATAAAGGGTGGAACTTTTTTTAAAGGTTTGATATAACTGTGAAACCGGTCTATCTCTATGTTGTTGCGCAGTTTTATACCACATATCTCCATGATCTGGTCATCCTCATCCAGGCCGGTGGTCTCGATATCAATGATAACGATATTTTTCATGTAGAATCTATGGAAAGAAAGGAACAGAGCGGATATGAACTTGTAAACGACGCCCACTCCTGACAGGCTTTTAAAGGGGTATCGCTCTTCAGGCACTTTGGGATTAAGGATCGCCAGGGCTTGCGGCAGTGGAGGAGAAGGAGTATGATGATCCATAATGATCACGTCCATACCCTTTTCTTTAGCCCGCTCTATTTCAGTGACCGAGCTGATCCCGTTATCCACCGTGATGAGCAACCTGCCATCATGGGAGGCAAATTCATCTATCCATTCTTCTGAAAGGCCGTATTTTCGATCTCCCTTGGGCAGGGCATATTCCACATTGGCGGAAAAATGTTTTAACGCCTTGTAAAGGATCGCTGTCGCGGTGATCCCATCCACATCACGGTCACCAAAAATAATGATCTTTTCTTTTTTTGATATGGCTCTTTTAACCCTTTGAACACTTTTTTCCATGCCATCGAAAAGAAAAGGATTTTCCAGATCTGTGATTATATCCGGGAAGATGAATTTCTTGGCTTCCTGAACCGTATGGTACCCTCTGGTATAAAGAAGAACAGCTAAAAGTCTTTTGATGCCCAGATCTTTTTCAAGTGTTTTTATTTTCTCTTCATCATACTCTATGAATTCCCATTTTGGATCAGGTGACATGACTGGCTATTTCCTTTACAACTTGAATAATAAGTCTGGCAAATTTCTCTCTGGCATTTTGGGCGGCTTCTATCACTTCTTTATGATCCAATCTTTTCTTCTCTATCCCGGCGGCCAGATTGGTGATAAGGGAGATACCGATCACCCTGATACCCAGCTGATTGGCCACAATAACTTCGGGGACCGTGCTCATGCCCACAGCATCAGCTCCCAGTATCTTTAACATCCGTATTTCGCCGGGTGTCTCATAAGAAGGGCCGGTCATGGCGGCATAGATCCCCTTTTTGATCTTCAAACCCATCTCATGACCCTTTGCCAGAACGATCTTGATCAGTTCAGGATCATATCCAAACGTAAGATCAATAAACCTGGGGGCTTTGTCGTTATGCCATCCGATCAGCGGATTTGTTCCCATCATATTAAGGTGATCCTCGATCACCATCAGATCACCCACCTTGAGCGAAGGATTGATCCCTCCTGCGGCATTGGTCACAATAAGGGTATCAATACCCAGCTCTTTCAGAACCCTGACAGGGTACGAGACATCTTCAGCAGAAAAACCTTCATAATAATGAAACCGCCCTTTCATGGCCACCACAGACATTTTATTAAGGACACCAAAAACAAGTGCATTGGCATGGCCTTTGACGGTTGACTGTGGAAAATGAGGTATATCTTTATAGGGAATAATGTTCTTTTTTAAAAGGTGTTCAGCGATAAAACCCAGTCCTGAACCCAGGATAAGGCCCAGAGACGGTACGATCTTTGATCTTTGTTTTATAAAGTTGACGCTCTGCTTTACTTTTTTTTCTATATCCATGTATTATAGGATACATATTTTATAATCGTTCTTCAAGAAGAATTTTTAGGGACGGTGCATGACAATGTGACATTTTAAATATAATTATTATTTAATAGTAAAAAAGTCAAAATGTCACATTGTCATGCACCGTCCCTACCCCTTGACATTTTGTTTGATTTAGATACTTTTTCCCTGATGGGGAAAAAAAGAATATCAAAATCCGATTTGATAGAAACCTTAAAATTC
>JAFGFC010000072.1 GCA_016931325.1 Spirochaetota bacterium
AGATCATGACCTCGAATGATACAGACATTATGCATATTATTGATCTCGTGAAAAGAAAAAATATAAGGATACAGTTCATGGAAAAAGAACGGAATTATTCTGATAATAGAATGACTGTCAGGTTCACCATTCAGCTGTTTCACCGGGGCGTGACGGATAAATTATCTCATACGCTGGTGAAGGACCTGGAGAAATCAGGAATCCCGCTTTATTTAATAAAATGGCGGCACTGATTAAAGAAGATCCTGCTTTAAAGATAAGACCTTTCTGTTAGCAATCCCTTTGTCACATCTCAGGCGGCCGGGTCAGATTACTGGCCGTACCGATACCGCTGGCCACCTGTGGAAGGATCCCTTTCTCCACATAAATAGGCCTGACTTTTTTCCTCAGAACAGGAAGTTTTTTCAAGAACCAGATCGCAGACAGGATACAGGCGGCTCCACCCAGAATAAGGGCTGAAGGGGCTCCCAATTTTCCGGCCAGGCTGCCGGCCATGAGGCTGCCGAAAGGAGCCGTGCCCATAAACGCCATGGTATAAAAACTCATGACCCTGCCGCGTTTTTCATCGCTCACGATAGTCTGCAGCACGGTATTGCTGGAGGCCATCTGGACCATCATACCAAGTCCAATAATAAAAAGCATTATCATGGCGACCCACAGAACATGGACCTGGGAGAGCAGGATCAATCCGCCCCCCATAATGGCGGCTGAATATGTGATCTTTTTGCCCAGGCCGAGGACACTTTTTCGGGAAGCCAGATAAATGGCCCCTAAAAGCGCGCCGATACCGGAAGAGGACATCAGGATCCCGAATATTTCAGGTCCGCTGTGGAGCAGTTCTTTGACATAAACAGGCATGAGCACGACATAGGACATGCCGACCAGGCTCATAATGCTCAGGAAAATAAGGATGTATCGGATAGGCTCGAAATGGTAGGCATAACGCAACCCGTCTTTTATTTCATGTAAGATGTTGCCAGTTTTCTGTTTGATCTTATGATAGGGTATCTTCATCAAAAACAGGGAAATCAAGACAGCGATAAAACTTATGGCATTGATCAAAAAACAAACTCCCTCTCCCACCGAGTTGATCATGATGCCGGCCAGGCCGGGGCCCAGAAGTCTGGCTACATTAAACATGGCGGAATTCAGGGCGATCGCGTTCCCCAGATCTTCACGCCTGCCAATCAGCTCGACCACAAAAGATTGACGCACAGGAATATCAAAGGCGTTGATAAAGCCGAGTAAGATACTCAAGACAATGATGCTCCAGACCGCTATGGAGTGCGTCAGTACGGCCCAGGCCAATATAAAGGCCTGCAGCATGGCAACGGCCTGCGTGATGATGATCAGCCTGTATTTATTTAACCGGTCCGCCAGAGCGCCGGCAAAAGGGGATAATAAAAAGGAGGGTAACTGGCTGGAAAAACCCACTAATCCTAAAAAGAACGCCGAGCCGGTCATACGGTAGACGAGCCAGCTTAGGGCAATTCTCTGTATCCATGTCCCGATAAGGGAGAGTCCCTGGCCTATAAAGAAAAGCCGGTAATTCCTGTATTGCAGGGTCCTCAGTATCAATTTCAGGTCTATAATATTCTTTTTACCGGATCTTTGGGTTCCTGTCTTTTTCATTCAGGCCTGAATATATTCTCTTCTGGATAAAAATCAAGGATATATTTTATTCATAGCGTAGAGCATCGATGGGTTTCATCTTGGCGGCTTTCAAAGCCGGGTAGATCCCGAAGAACAGACCGATAACAAAAGCGCAGCTGAACGCCAGAATAACAGAGTAGAAGGGGATAAAGGTGGTCCATTCGGAAAACCGGCTGATCAATGATGAACCTAAAATGCCGAGCAGGACACCGAACAGTCCGCCAAAAAAGCAGACAATAACTGACTCGATCAGAAACTGGTAGAGTATGTCTCTTCTCTGCGCGCCGACCGCTTTTCTCAGGCCGATCTCTCTGATCCGTTCCATTACCGAGACAAGCATGATGTTCATGATCCCGATGCCGCCCACCAGCAGGCTGATGCTGGCTATTCCGCCCAGAAGCAGGGTAAAGACCTGGGTGGTGCTTTGAACGCGTTCCAGAATTTCCAGCTGTGACCTGATGGAAAAATCAGATTCTTCAGTCTCTTTCAGTCTATGGGATAGCCGCAATAATTTGTCTGCCTCTTGTTCGGCTTTGTCCATAAGGTTCTCATCCTGAACATTGATAACGATCTGGGAAAGATCATCTGTTCCGAAAACCCTTTTCAACGCTGTGGTGATAGGGATAACAATAATATTATCAGCGTCTCCCCAGCCCGATGATCCCTTGGGTTCAAACGTGCCGATCACCAGAAAATTTACCTTATTGATCTTGATATAATTCCCCACCGGGTTCAGTCCGGCAAACAGGTTGCTCACAACGGTTTGGCCCAGAACCGCTACACGCTCTTTAAAATTAATGGACTGGGCATTGAAAAAATGGCCGTATTTGATCTGATAATTATTGATCTCGGGAAAATTCATGTTCCCGCCCTGGATCTGAATGCGGGCGTTGTTATTTTTATAGATGACCATGGCGGATGATTGCAGAACAGGAGTGATCTTGTTAATATATTTTTTATTCTTCTGGAGGAACTCGGCATCCCTCATGGAGAGCTTGTTCTTCACAGCCACATCCTGGCTCATCCGGCCTCCTCTTGAAGAGCCGGAGCGGATAAAGAGAATATTCGCCCCCATACTTTTGATGTTCTCCGTGATGCGCCTTTTTGCGCCTTCACCGATGGAGATCATGGATACAACCGAGGCCACGCCTATCAGTATTCCCAGCGTGGTTAAAAACGTCCTCATTTTTTTTGTGACGATAGACTTTAGAGCGATATTGACATTTTTAATGATCTTTCTGTATTGTACCAGAAGATTCTTTTTCTCTGTTATCTTGAAATGGTCAGAGACCTTGTTCCTGTGTTTTCTGGAGCGGTCGTCGGAAATGATCTGACCGTCTTTCAAATGGATCACCCTGTGCGCATACCGGGCAACGGATTTATCATGCGTGATCAGGATGATCGTGATCCCTTCTTTATTTAATATATCCAGCAGTTCCATGATCTCTCTGCCTGTTTTGGAATCAAGATTACCCGTGGGCTCATCAGCCAGAAGCACAGGGGGGTGATTGACCAGGGCTCTGGCAATGGCGATCCTCTGCATCTGGCCGCC
>JAFGFC010000073.1 GCA_016931325.1 Spirochaetota bacterium
AAAAGGGCCAGGCTGGACCTGGTCTATTTTGACCTTGATCATGACGGCAAAGTGGAGACCCTTGACGGGACAGAAACAGAGAAGGAAGAAAAGAATATGGCACTGTTCTGGTGGGACGGATTTGAATGGCGATATATTGGCGGCAGCGTTAATCCATCTAAAAATACTGTCTCTGCCAGCGTTTCCCGCTTATCGCTTTTTGCGCTTTTTTCCGTGGACCACCTGTCCAAAGAAGCTTTCCGCCCCAAGGAAAAGATCATCACGCCTAACGGGGATGGCATCAATGATATTGTCTACTTTGGCGGCGGGTACGGAGAATTCGAGATTATCATATTTGACGTCAACGGCAGAGAGATCAGAAAGATCAATGATCTGCCGCAGTGGGACGGAAAAGATTCCAGAGGCAAATATGTGGAAAGCGGCGTTTACATCTATCAGGCTAATGTGCCTGTTAATGGAAAAATGGAACTGATGAGCGGCACCATTGCCGTGGCGAAGTAGAAACGTGCGACGTTTGACACATAGGATGTGTGTCAGGTCAAATCTACCAAGGATGGTAAAGATTTGAACAAAGTTCATAGTTTTTCGTTTGGGAATTAAAACTATAAACGAAGAACTATGAACGAATTTTGATGCTCATCGTGCTCTTTAATAAAATGTGGCTTTAAAACCACACAGGTAGAGGAGCCTTAAGGCTCCTCTACCTCATATCTTTTTTATTTGAAGACTAAACGGAGGAAGGTCATGGGAAGGAAAGGAATATATTATTTAATGATCATATTACTTGGTGTATCATCACTTGAGGCGGCATTCAAGGAAGGCAATAACTGGAACGCCCGGGCCACCGGCATGGGTGGCGCGTTTACAGCCATAGCTGATGATGCCTCGGCTCCTGTTTATAACCCGGCCGGCATGGCCCAGATCGATCGGGTCCAGGCTATTTTCAATTTTTCCAAACCATACCTGGGAGTGGAAGAAGTCGATTTCAACTATGCTTATCTTTCATTGACTTTCCCCATGGAGGATGTCGGTCATATAGGGATAGGCTGGAATAACTTTAATGCCACCAGTATTTATGAAGAGTACTCGTTCTTATTGAGTTATTCCACTTCCATGGACAGGGTCTTTTCACCCAAATTTAAATATCTCTATACCGGGTTGAATATAAAATATCTGTACCACGGTTTCCAGCTGGACCAGAGAACGATAGATGACCCGGTTTTCTCTGGCGGTAAAGGAAAAGGAAATATAGGTGTGGATATTGGGTTTCTGGCTAAAAGGCTGTTCAAGGGATTGCCCCATCTTGATCTGGCTCTGGCTGTTAATAACATCAATGAGCCAGATATCGGTCTGGGGCAGAATGACCCGATCTACAGGGAATTCAAGTTCGGCCTTTCTTATCTATTACCGGGCAGCGTTAAAACAAAAAATGATTATATATTTTCAATGGATACATGTTATCGCAACGAGGAGTTGAACATCAAAGGAGGAGTGGAAGGTTACTTTTTCAACCGGTTTCTGATCGCCAGGCTGGGCGCCAATTTCAACGAGATGACCGCAGGACTGGGGATCAATTATTCTTTAAAAAACAAAGTACTGTTCCAGTTCAACTACGCCTTTCTCTATCCCATGGGCATCAGGGGAAGTTACGGGACACACCAGATGTCGGTGAATATCAGGATATAAATTTTATATTAAACACGTGGTCAAATCCCAGCCCTCCTGGCGGATTTGACCCGACGCACTTCCTGCGCGTCGAATTAGTTGCCTTTTTATTTATAAATATTATATTTTTAGAGTCGATACAATATCGGTATGATAAAAAGCAAAGTTATTATTATAACTGTCTTGTTCCTTTTTTCTCATATCCTTCACGCTCAAACCGATGAAGAATTCCTCCGGAATGTTCAGAAACAATCGTTCTGGTTTTTCTGGAACGAAGTGAACCCCTCCACCGGTGTCATCAAAGACAGGGCTGCCAATGTCCTTTATGAAGAAGATGGATACACCCTCGGCAGTATCGCCTCTGTCGGATTTGGCCTGACAGCCATCTGTGTGGGCCACAGCCAGGGCTGGATTACCTATCAGGAGGCTTATGACCGGATATATACAACGTTGAATTTCTTTTTAAACTCCGCTTCGCGAAAGAATGGTTTCTATGCTCATTTTATAAATATTAATACAGGATTAAATGTAGGATCAGAAGTTTCTTCGATTGATACGACCATTCTGTCAGCCGGAGCCCTGTTCGCCGGCCAGTATTTCAAAGGCACAGATATTGAGGATATGGCCAAGCAACTCTATGAAGGGATTGATTGGTATTGGATGTGTAATGGTAATGATCCTTTTCTAAATATGGGCTGGTCTTCAGGAGGAGGATTTGATGTAAATGAATGGGATGATTTTAATGAAGGTTTTTTACTTGATATTTTAGCGGTTGGATCACCTACTCATCCTCCATATAATTCCCCCACATGCTGGACCAGTATGAACAAACCTGTAGGTACATCAGGTTCATATACTTTTATATACTCACCTGTAAATAACGCGCTTTTTGTCCATCAGTTTCCCCAATGTTGGGTGGATTTAAGGAATTACAGCTGGAAAGGTATAAATTTTTATACCAATTCCATTAAAGCCACTTTGGCAAATAAAGAATATTGTGAGGTTACTTTATCATATCCTGTAAATTATTGGGGACTTACAGCCTGTGATGCACCCCCCCATATACCATCTGGTTATAAAAATTATGGACCCGGACCGACGATACCAAATCCTGATGGCACTATCGGCGTTTATGGCCCTGGAGCCTCTGTTATGTTCACTCCTACAGAGTCGATCGCGGCTTTAAAATATATTTATAATAACTATTATTCCCAGATGTGGGGCAAATACGGCTTTATGGATGCTATGAATATTTATTCCAACTGGTATGATGATGAAGTGATCGGTATTGACCAGGGATCCATGCTATTATCTATTGAAAATTATTTTACCGGTATGGTATGGGATGAATTTATGAAAATTGAGTATATCCAGAATGCATTAAATACAATGGAATTCACTCCGGACACGGATGTGACAAGGCCACAACCTGTCGTAGACTTTTTCGTTATCGGCAACAGACTGGAATGGACCGCACCGTCTGATAATACCGGAACCGTAAAAAAATATTATATCCGCTATTTAACCAGAGCCATTACCAAACCCGCAGACTGGTATGAAGCCACAGAGCTGACACATGAAATTGCTCCAAAAACACCGGGAGAAAAAGAGACGCTTATGGTCGAAGGTATTCCGCCCGGCACCTATTTCTTTGCCATAAAATCAGAGGATAATGCCGGGAATAAATCACTTTTGTCCAACCCGACCGTGTCGGCTGAAATTAATCCTATAAAAAATACATTATTACAGAATTTTCCCAATCCCTTTCATTTAAAAAACCACGATCATATTACACTGCGTTATGTGGTGGGAAAGACCGGCAGCGTGAAATTGACCGCCTGCAGCCTTGGCGGGAAAATAGTAAAGCAATGGGACAAAGGATCGCAGGCAGCCGGGTATTACCAGTTTGACTGGGACGGGAAAGACAGTTCCGGTTCCGCGATCGAACCCGGGATTTATATATTGATCCTGGAGATAGGAGGAAAAAAGATCAGCGAGAACAGCATAGTGGTGATACAATAAAAATGTAGGGGTTCGATGGATCAAAGATCCAATCGAACCCGTCAATGATATAATACAAATGCGGGCTTGATAACCTAAAGGTCAGGCTACGCACTAAATCAAGCCCCTACCAAATATGAATAAAAAGGAATGATATGATAAAACGATATTTTTCATTTATTTTGATACTGTTAGTACCTGTCATG
>JAFGFC010000074.1 GCA_016931325.1 Spirochaetota bacterium
ACAAATATCTGCAAGTTTATCAATGACATGTACGCGCCCCATACGGGACCAGGCGATATGAGTGAATACTATAACTTTATCTGGGAGGATGGCTCCATTAACACGGAGGGGCATACCAGCAAGCGGGCTTTTGGAAGTTATGCCGCGCGGGCCGTGTGGGCTTTTGGATATGCCCTTAAAGTATTTATCAGCGCTGGAGGCCATTTCTCCAATTATGCCGTGAACAGCAGTCCCAAGGACCGCGTGGACAGGTTCAAGGACAGGGCTGGTAACTGGACGCTCGGGTCTCATACGGTTCACGGGTATAATTTTTCAGGTATCGTGTTCGATAATTCCCATAATGCGGGTACGGCGGTTATGGGCGCCTGCGCCAAAGTGGAAGCGTACGGCGTCGGGAACGATACTGATCTTGATAGTATTATTATTAATAAAATATGCGATCCCATGGTGTCCCAGCAGTTCGGCGATCTGAACACCTACCCGTTTAAAGGGATTATCACAAAAATTGACAATATAACCTGGTTCCAGGGATACGGGGCTTATAACGTCGCTGCCCTGGCCTATGCGGCGGGGATCTTTAATAATGCTACCTGGCTTCAGGCGGCCAAAGATGCTGTTGATAACTTTTATACCCTCTACCTGACATCCATCTATCCGGGGAATGAAGGGAGAAATCCTGCCATTCTCAGGTTCCCGCAGATCGCCTTTGCCATCAGTCCTTTTGTGGAGGGCTGTTACAGGGTCTATAAAGCCAGCCAGGTCATGGGAGAGCCTTCAACAGAATATTTAAAATACGCAAAATATGCCGGTCTTTTTGCTTCCTTTTTTAATGGAAATAATATATATGGAATCCCCACGTATGATCCCAATACAGGTATCTGCTTTGACGGGATCGAATCATTTGAAAATCCGGTAGACAACAGGATTAACCGAAATTCCGGCGGTGAATCAACTGTTGAAACACTGAATGCCCTGTTGCTCGTTCTGCCGGACACGAATTGCCAGTCCTATGCTTATGCAAAAGAAGAAAAAAGACACAGCTGTACCATACTGGAAGCCGAGGAAGCGGATGACATCATCAACGGTACTATCGTTAACAGTGAATGGTTTGGTGATTTTGTCACGGGCCAGATGGTCAGTAAATCGAAATACGTGAAATTATCTCCGGGCGGAAAGATCAAGATTAATTTTTTTATTGAAAATAATTATTCTGAACTGAGCGATAATTATCTGGTTTATCTCGGTTACGGCATGAAGACAAGTTCCGAAATAATCACAATAAAAGTAGATGATGTAACAGTGAATTTTGATACAGGCCCCATGAGTGTTCCTGAAGGGCCCAATGACGGGAATCTCCTCTGGTACGCCAAATTAACGAATCAGGCTCAACCGGCCGTCTTCTGTCTGCCGCCCGGCCAGCACACCCTGGAGATATCAGCCGGCAGCCAGGAATTGATCCTGGACCAGATAGGGGTCCAGCCTGTGGTGCAGCGAAAGAGTTTTAAATTACAGACAGGTGAGATCATAACAGTTGACAGACCTTTTTTGACAAATATGAACCCTGTCGGTACACCGGCGGGACTTGAAATACTGACCCTGCCCTATGGAAATACATTGCAGATCGGATGGAAAGCCCAGAGTGGCGTCTATGGTTATAATATTTACAGGAAAGCCTTCACAGAGACCAATTTTTCAAAAATAAACCTGAAACCTGTAACCAGGGACTATTATGTTGATAACGGGCTGGTACCGGATCTGAAATACTATTATAAAATCACAGCCATAAGCAATCATACATGGAACGAATCATCTTTCTCTTCTGAAATTTCCGGCACTCCCTGTGAACCCCGGACAATAAAAATGGATATAACCCAAACAGAGCATGACTGGGCTGTTTCAAAACAGGGTATATACTTTGAATCCACCCTGTATAACGGGTTTGCCGAAACAAGGTCATATGAGATTGATATGGACAGGTATCCGGATATCATAATCACGATCAATAATCCATCGGATACCTACTGGTCATTCAATGTATTACGATGGCTTTCTGAAGGAGCGCAGTTTTACACTTTTGAAGAGGTGCCCCTGCAGGATCAAACAAGGGATACGGGAAAATTCAGCTATAATTTAAAGTCACTGTTCAGCTGGAGCGGGAATCAGAATTTAAAATTGAGGTTCTATCTTTCAAAAAACAACCTGTCCACATTTGTAAAGGAGATAAAAATCTGCAATATCAAGACAGGTGAAATTTTCGCCACCATAACGTCACCTCAATTATGGTTCTCTTATGACGGGGTATCTCCTGATTACTACGAGCCCAGCCTGTACCTGAATGTTGACGATCTGGGCAAACAGATAAATTTATCGGGCACAGTCGGTCTTGATAATTTGGAGCTAATATTATACAAGACTGTCTGTGCTGATTTTGACCATTATAAATCCATAGATTTTAAAATTGATACGCCCAATGAGTGGGCGCTCTTTGCCGAAGTGAATGGTGAAGAGATAACCATTTCCCCTTATCTGAAAAAATCCGGTTCCTTTTTTTATGAGCTGAATAACGCCTCCGGTTCCCGGATCTCAGGCCTGGAGGATATCCTGTTTAAATTTAAAATAAGAACACCCGGAAACGTCTCCTTTCAAGTCGAGCAACTGAAACTCACCTCATCTTCTGTGCCTGTTTTTTATGACTATGAGGGGGTCCGGGGATTGCCCAATCCTTTTACACCACAAGCGGCAGATCCCATATACAATAAGGTTACCTTTTATTTTGACCAGGCCTATGGCGAAGAAGGGAAAGTGAAGATCTTTGCCGTTGACGGGAAACTGGTAAAAGAAATACAGGATGCTATTTCCGGAAAAGTTTATTGGGATGGAAAGGATAAAGACGGGAAAACAGTCAAGTCGGGTCTGTACATTTTTCAAATATTTACCAAAGGGAAACAGGTCCAGACAGGAACGGTGGTGGTGATAAAATGATCAAAATTTATGTTTTTGTCATCTTCCTTTTTCTTGGCTTTAACCTGAAGGCCTACAATTTTGATAATGGTGACGCCAGGGCCATCTCGCTTGGCAGCAGCTCGGTATTCTTGAATAATGCAAACAGCGCCTGGTTGAATCCTGCCTCCTTAAGCCGACTGACAAAAAAGGAGATCGATCTGTCTTATGAAGTACTGTATCTCGGGTTGGACTCCAGGGTTTATACCGGCGAATCGGATTATTTTAATAATTTACGGGTTTCTTTTGCCCTGCCGCTTGATGACCGGTCCATCGGTATAGGCCTGTTTCAATTTTACTCGATCTATTTCAGAAACACAAAATTACGGATAACCGCTACAGAAAAACTGGGGGGTTTCAGGGTAGGCATAAATTTCAAGTATATCTCGTATGATTACATTAAAAATGAATATACAGATATTAACCCTTATCTTCAATCCAGTGAATTAAGCGCGGAAAATATCGGCCTGGATGCAGGAGCCCTTGCGGAAATAATAAAGGACAATATCTTTGCCTCCTTGTCCCTTTTAAATATAAATCAACCCGATATAGGGATCGTTACGGAAGATCGATTGAACATCCGGATCAGAGGCGGTGTGGGGCTCATGGTCAGCGGATTTTCTTCTTCACTCGAGATCGAATACAGTGAGAAAGAAATATCCGGAATACATTTCGGCCTGGAAACATTTCTGATCTCCCGCTCTTTCCCTGTACGACTGGGATTCAACAACAGCTTTTTGCCGGCTGCCGGATTTACGTTTAAAATAAAGGACAAGCCGGAAATGGGAATAGATTACGCGGCGAATCTTTTCTCGGAAATAGACAGTAACAACGGGTCGCATTATTTTACATTTTTTATCAAATTTTAAGGACTATTTTATGAAAATTAAAATATTCGGCATGTTATACTTTCGAAAAACGTTCTTTAAAAATATAATGTGGATCTTTTTATTATTTCTGCTCGTCAACACATCCTATTCATCCGTCACCATAAGAACAGGGCACCTGAATCTGGAGTACACAGGATTGTTCAGCAAAAAAAATTATTATTCCGAAAAAGACGAGCCATTGAAGAACGCTTCCATGATAAGGGGAAGTATAAAAAATTTTCAGCTGGAAGGTGAGATCTATACCAATGCTGTCCTGTTCGATTCCCTGTTCGATATCGAATTCAACAATGACCTCATCGATTTTAAATGCAACAGGGTATCCTTATACGCTTTTGATAACCGGTTTCTGTTTGGTTCTCTTCCCCTGCAAATTTCCAGCGCTGTCAATAATACCAACAATATGGTCGGGATCATGTGGCAGGCTCCTCTTCTGCCGGAAAATCAATTGAACAGCAGTCTATTCGGGGCCAGGATCAAAGAAGGATTTGACAGTCCCTATTATCCCACCTATCTATACGGTCTGGAGCTGTTATCCACGATACGCAAAGTAAAAATGTCCGCCTTTTATTGCAGAGTCGAGGAACAGGAAGAGGGGATCAAAAACAACAGTATTCTGCAACAAAACTTCAATCCCTCCTATAATACGTTAAACAAAATAACCGCCAGGAATTCAAAAGGAAGCATCAGAAAAAGCATATCCATTGATATGGACACTGACCCCTTTCTTGAAATCTCTGTGGTCGATACAGGTGACAGAAATACAGGCTGGGAGCTGGAAGCGGATGACGGGAATGTGAGGGTGACCCTGCAGTATATAACAAAACAGGCCGGTGTATTCCGATACAATCTAAAAGCGCCCACGGGATGGAGCGGGCTTAAATCCATTACCCTGTATCTGCATATTTACAACTCGCCTTATGATCTGAGTGATAACAGCCTGTATGTGGACTATATAAAAATATACAATACATCCGAAACTCTGTACAATTATGAGGATTTTTCTGACTGGATAATACCCGATGATGTCACCTGGGATGTGTTAACCAAGGAAGAAACTATTCTTTCTCTTCCGGAAGCCTATTTCCCCTTTCAATCGCATTATTTTGGATTTTCCATTGGGAAAGACAAGGGGGACATGAAAGGTCTTATTGATATGGGATTTAATGAAACCGATGTGTCGCCCGCTCAAACCCAGAACGGATATTTTTTAAAATCAAGGCTCTCTTATTCAAAAAGGAATATTTCCACAGGGTTAGGTTATAACAGGGTCAGTAAAGATTTTAATATTGGTCCTTTGCATACCATAGCTGAGCCCAAAAAAGATCTCAAAGATGATCCTTATTTCTTTACAAGTCCCACTTCCTTTTTCGGGAACTGGACCCAGGAATATGTTGAAATTGTATCCATGGTGGATAGCATAAAATTAACAGGGGAAGGGGGCCAGATCTATAAATATTTCAATGTTGATCTGGATAAATATCCTGTTTTATCGATCAAGGTGGGCGGGGACGCCGGTGAAGATTTCGAGTGGGCTTTATATGTTGAAGAAGATGACAACACTTCGTTCCTTCTTGATTATTCTTCAAAAACAGGGATATTTAATTACAATATTAAAGAGATCACCGGGTGGAGCGGCAAAAAGAAATTCAAGGTAAGAATCAAAAAAGGGAAGGGAGATCTGTATCTATACTGGGTAAAATTCTGGCGTTGCGGCGTGTCCCGAGAGTACGGGTTCGGGCAGGACAGCCAGATCGTTGATTTTGATATCTCTTTTAATCTGGCAAAAAAATTAAAAACAGTTTCAGCTTTGAAGTTGTGGGACAATACATTCTCCAGTTATCATTATTCGATAAAATGTTACTATGACATCATAAATAAACAAAAAAACATAGTGCAATTTAACACGGGGATCCGTAAAAACAGAGGAGATGAATTAAAAGACATAGAAGAGATCCCGAGGTTATTTGAATATGTCGGCGTTGATATGGGCGTACTCCTTAAATACAATTTTAACAGGCTTGTCATCCCCGGCTCTTTCATGCAGTATGACATAAACTGGGATGAACGGTCAAGCGTGAAATTATTTACCTATAATTTTGGCGTGAAATATCTGTTGGCTGTATGGCTGGGATATAATATCAAAGGCCGGAGCGGGAAAATCGTTGATACATCTCTGGAGGATTACACGCAGGAATACAGCATTGAAAAAAATATCCCGATCTTCTTTGATACCATTTTCATATTTAAATATATACTTACATCCTATTTGAATCTGTATGAAAAGGAATACAACTATAACACCAACTTATTTGAAGCAGGTTTGAAAAGACAGATAGGCTATTTTCAGAGTCTATTATCTTTCCAGTATAAAATAGGGGAATTTGGCCAATCCCCTACCTATAAGTATAACAGTTACACGATGAAATTACAGATGTCATTGGGATTATAGGAAACTGTGGAGGAAAAGAATGGAACTGACAAGAATATCGAAAAAGCCGATCCTGGCCCCTGTCCCCTATCATGACTGGGAGAAGGCGGCAACGTTCAACTGCGGCGCTGTCTGCGACGGAAACGGACTGGTTCATATGATATACAGAGCCGTGAATACCATGGACCCGGGCACGATCGTTTCTTCTCTGGGATATGCCGTTAGCGAGGATGGCATTAATTTTTTCAGGCTTGACAAGCCGGTTTTTACAGGACAGGGAGACCAGGAAAAAGCCGGTTGTGAAGACCCCAGAATAACTAAGATCGACGAAGAATATTTTATGGTTTATGTTGCATATTCAGGAAAATATGGTGCTGATTTCCATGATACAAAAATCTGTATGGCTTCAACTAAAAATTTCATTCAATGGAAAAGACACGGCGTTATACTCGATGAGCGGGATAACAAAGACGCCGCTCTATTTCCTGAAAAAATCAATGGAAAGTATACATTGCTGCACAGGCGAAAACCGCATATCTGGATCACCTATTCCGATAATTTTCACAACTGGCAGGGTCACACCATAATAATGAAGACAATAGAAGGCAGCTGGGAATCTCAAAAGATCGGTATTGCCGGCCCTCCCCATAGAACTGAAAAGGGCTGGCTCTTGTTTTACCATGCCATGGATGAAAAAAATACATACCGTCTGGGCGTGGCTCTGCTTGATCTGAATGACCCGAGCCAGGTTCTCATTCGCCAAAAAGAACCTGTCCTGGAACCGGAATTAAACTGGGAATTAAAGGGATTGGTTCCCAATGTCGTATTCAGTTGCGGTTCCGTAAAAATGGGCAAGACGTATTTCATCTATTACGGAGGGGCTGATACGGTGATAGGCGTTGCCTCGGTCACTGAAAAAGAAGTAAATGATTTTCTAACAGCGCGTCCATGATGATACTCAGGATGACAGTGAATGCATAGGGGGTATTTTTTATGAAAAATTATATAAAGTTTATCACGCTATTAATAATCTTCTGTGTCTCTTTAATATCCTGTGTTAAAAAAAAGCAGGACAGGATCGCAATAAGATTCAGCACATGGGGGGGAGCCATAGAAATGAACGTCTGGCAGGCAACCATTAACAGGTTTGAGGAAAAAAATCCTGATATTAAAATCACGCTGGAAATGCTCTCGGGCGGGTACCAGGACAAACTTCAGGCCATGCTCGCCAGTGAAACGGCGCCTGATGTTTTTTACGTTGACCACTCTTCCATGTTTTTCCGGTTTGTATCAGACAAAGTGTTGCTGAACCTTGACCCCCTGATAAAATCAGACAAAAATATGGATCTCAATGATTTTTTCCCCGGTGCGCTGGATATGTTTCGCGTTAATGGCCATCTGTATGCTTTTCCGAAAGATCTCCATACTTTTGCTCTATATTACAACAAGGATATTTTTGATGAGGCCGATCTCGATTACCCTGATGAAAGCTGGGATTGGAACACATTTATCCGCGCCAGCAAAAAACTGACAATAGATAAAAATAATGACGGTATACTTGATCAATACGGGTTTACCTGGGATCCAAGGTACTGGATGATGCTCGTTTATCAGAACGGCGGGAGATTGTTCAATAAGAAAAAAAGTAAATGTTTAATGAGCGA
>JAFGFC010000075.1 GCA_016931325.1 Spirochaetota bacterium
AGATTTGACACTCCCCCCTTCCTGCGGGTCGGGTCAAATCTTCTGCCATCCATGGCAGATTTGACACTCCCCCCTTCCTGCGGGTCGTCGAACGCTATCTTACTTGACACGGCCTTTCTTGAAGAGTATATTATAGCTATGAGCGAGCGAGTAATAGCCACAAATAAAAATGCCTTACGATTGTATCATATTGACGAGAAACTGGAAGCCGGGATAGAACTGGCCGGAAGCGAGGTCAAATCTATCAGGGCCGGCAGTATCGCATTAAAGGATGGTTATGCCCGTTTAAAAAATGATGAACTGTACCTCTTTAATGTGCATATCAGTGAATATAAGAATTCATCAATACAAAATCATGATCCTAAAAGGTCAAGAAGACTTTTAATCCACAGAAAACAGATAAAACGGCTTATCGGGAAACAGAGGGAGAAAGGATATACTCTTATTCCCTTAAAAGTTTATTTTAAAGGGAAATGGATCAAAGTCGAGCTGGGATTGGGACGCGGAAAGAAAAAGTACGATAAGCGAGAAGATATCAAGAAAAGAGAACATACTATCGCCATTCAGAGAGAACTGAAAAAGCATCGATTAAAGAAAACTGCATGAATAACGGGGGCGAAATGGGTTCGACCTGTTACTTAACTGGTTTGGACGGCATGCCAGGTTTGGAAATACCTGTAAAAAAATTCCAAAACACTAATTGCCAACGAAAATTTGGCTCTCGCTGCTTAATATTTATTAAGCAGCCGCGTTAAGGTGGATGTTTCGGCAGGTCAGCTTTAATGCGTAAAACCACTGTCGGACTGATAGAAGGTAGGCCTGGGACCTTTTATCCAGTAACTTCCAGGCTGGGTCTTTGGTCCTGCTGGCAGGATACCAAAGATCGAGATACATATGCCAGCTAAGCATGTAGAAGTCCGAATGGGTTGTTTCAGGGACGCGGGTTCGATTCCCGCCGCCTCCAATGTAGCCGAGCCTTCAGGCTCGGTTGACTCGGTTAGTTTTTAGCATTTAGTTGTTAGCAGGAAAGGAAAGTAGCCGAGCCTTCAGGGTTCGGTTTTCCTTTTTTTTATACTTCGTTTTATAAATTAATTTTAAACCGAACCCTTTAGGCTCGGAATTAAGGGGGAGCCAGTATCAGCTCCCCTTAAATAATTTTAAGAAACCATGAATACGAAGAATAAATCTTCAGACCTGTTAACCCGGGTGAGATCATTCCCCTTATCGCCCGGAGTTTACTTGATGAAAGACAGAGCCGGGAATATCATTTATGTGGGAAAGGCCAAGAATCTGAAAAACAGGGTAATTTCCTATTTCCGCATCTCAAATGATCTTAAAACCTCACTTTTATCAAGTCATATTCACAGCATTGAATTTATAGTAACTGAAAATGAAATGGAAGCTTTGATCCTGGAAAGTAACCTCATTAAAAAACATTATCCCAAATATAATATATCCTTAAAAGACGATAAACGTTATCCCTTTATCAAGATCACTTTTGAAGAAGATTATCCACGATTGATGATTGTACGGAAAAGGGAACGCGACAGATCACTTTATTTCGGTCCTTATACGTCAGCCAGATCAATGCGTGGTACTCTGGGTCTGATCAACAAGATATTCCCAACAAGGAAATGTAACAAAATAATCATAGCCGATAGAACAGGATCACCTTTTGTATCCAGACCCGTAGGGACATATTGTTTGTATTATCAGATGAAACAGTGCGGGGGTCCCTGTCAGGGGGGTGTTGACCCTGTTGAATATAAGAGAATGGTCAGGCAGATCGCTTTATTCCTTCAGGGGAAGAACAAAGACCTTGTCAATGAATTGAACATGAAAATGAAAGAATATACAAAAGGGATGGAATATGAAAAGGCCGCTTTGATGAGAGACAGGCTTATCGCTATTGAGAGCATTATGGAAAGGCAGAGGATCATCTCGTCAAAGTTTGAAAGCAAAGATGTGCTGGCTTTTACCAGCAGGGATAATATATTCAATATTACTTTGCTCTTTATCAGGGAAGGAAAGATGATAGGGAAGAATAATTTTATTATAAAGAGAAAATTCGAAGAAATGGATACAGAAGAGATCCTGACATCTTTTATCAAACAGTATTATTCCAATCCGTCATTTTTACCCGCTGAAGTTCTTGTAAATGAAGCTATTACTGAACGTGAATTAATCCAAAAGTGGCTTTTTAATCTTTCCCATCAGAAGATATCGATTAAAAAAGCTCAGACTGATTTTGAAAAGAGGCTGATCAAAATGGCGTTTGATAATTCCACGATTGAACTGGGCAATTTTTTGATGGATATCGAGATGAAAGAGTCGCAAAAAAGACTTTTAGAATTAAAAAAAGCGTTGGGCTTGAAAAGGGTTCCCACAAACATTGAAGCCTTTGATATATCAAACATTCAGGGAGATATGGCTGTTGGGTCAATGGTCAAGTTTATCAATGCCAGACCTTCAAAAAATGAATACCGTAAATTCAGGATTAAAAGCGTGAATGGCATGGATGACTTTAAAAGCATGGAAGAGGTCGTTTATAGGCGGTATAAACGTTTAAAAGAAGAAAAAAAGGTTTTGCCGGACCTTGTATTAATTGATGGAGGAAAAGGTCAGCTTTCATCGGCTTTATCGGCTCTTTATAAGAATCAAATAAAGAATCTTCTGGTTATCGCCCTGGCTAAAAAAGAAGAACAGATATTTCTTCCAGGGCATCATGATCCTTTGACACTTCCAAGAACTTCACAGGCTTTAAAATTGCTGCAGAATATTCGAGATGAGGCTCATCGTTTTGCTATTCAGTACCATAAAACATTAAGAAAAACAAGGATGGTTAGATCTGAAATCGACGGGATATCAGGGATAGGGCCAAAACTGAAAAAGAGATTATTCCAGGCCTTTGGCAATAAGGAGAATATGTTGAGCGCCACGGAAGAGGATCTTGTCAAAGTGCCCGGTATTACCAGAAAGTTAGCTGAAAAAATAAAAAAATTGGGAGGATAACATTGAAAGATCAAAAACAGTTGCTCAGAAAAGAGATCAAAGTCAGGATGGAAAAATTATCCAAAAGGGAGAGGATCGAAAAAGAACATCAGATATACCGGAATCTTTTTGCCATGGCAAAGTTTAAAAAATCAGTTCATATCCTTAGTTATGTATCATTCAAAAATGAAGTGGACACAAAATATATCATTCAGAGATCCATCGAAGAGGGTAAAAAAGTCTATGTCCCGAGGGTGGATGAAGACACAAATGAATTAAAAATATGTGCTTTATCCTCATTTAAGGAATTAAAAAAGGGGTACAGGGGAATCCCCGAACCGATCAATGAGCCGGTAGAGAAAGAAAAGTTTGATCTTATCCTGGTCCCGGGTTTGGCCTTTGATCCCAATGGATTCAGATTGGGAAGAGGAGAGGGATATTTCGATAAATATCTGGATAAAGTGAAAGGATTTAAAGTGGGATTGGGCTTTTTTTTACAAATAGTTGAGAAGATCCCTGTCGAAGGGCATGATATAAAAATGAATATGATCATTACTGAAAAGGGATTCATTGAATCAAGATAGGATCTGATCATGTTAATATGCTTGACAAATTGATATTTATATAATAGATTACAGGAACTATGCTGGATATTTTGCGAGATAAATTTGAAGATGTATTCCGATTTATTAAAGGTACGGGAAAGATACGCCAGGAGAATATTGAGCAGGCTCTGAAAAAGATAAAAATGGCCTTTCTTGAGGCGGATGTCAATTACAGGGTCGTAAGACATTTTATTGATGAGGTCAAGAAAAAAGCTCTTGGTGAATCTGTTTTAAAAAGCGTTTCTCCCTCCCAGCAGTTTATCAAGATCGTCTACGATGAGATGGTCAAATTGCTGGGAACCCAAACCGTTTCATTACCGGAGACATTTCCTGTCAATAAACAGACCATTATTATGCTGGTTGGCTTGAATGGATCAGGTAAAACCACTACGGCTATTAAACTGGCCAGGAAATATAACAAATCAAATCCTGTTGTTATAGCCGCTGACCCGTATAGACCCGCGGCTGTCGATCAGTTATTGATCATGGGGAAAAAATATTCAATTCCAGTGTTTTATGATAAAAAAGAGACTTTTCCTTTAAGGATAATCCAGAAGGGTATAAAAGACAGCAAGGAAAAAAAATATAACCTTATCATCATTGATACAGCCGGCCGGATGGAAATGAACAAAGAGCTGATGAATGAGATCAAAGAAATAGCCCAGAAGATAAAGCCTGATTACAGGATATTCGTGGCTGATGCGCTAACAGGCCAGAATTTGATCAATGTGGCCAAAGAATTTCAATTAAGTACCCCATTGAATGGGGCTATTTTAACCAAATTTGACAGCGATGCCCGGGGTGGAGCGGCTTTATCATTAAAATACCTTACAAAAACCGATATTTTTTATATTGGAACAGGGGAAAAACTGAATGATCTGGATAAATTTTCTCCCTCCGGTATTGCGAAACGTATTCTGGGTATGGCTGATGTTATTTCATTTGTTGAACAGGCCCAGGAGATGGCTCAGGATAAAGAATTATCAAAACTTGAAGAAAAGATCAAAAAGAAAAATTTTGATTTTAATGATTTTCTATCACAGCTGAGAATGATCAATAAAACCGGGTCTTTCAGAAAGATGCTTGAGACATTGCCTGTAAAAATACCGGCCGGGGCTAATATTGATGAGAAAAAATTTAAACATATCGAGGCCATTATCCTTTCCATGACCCCGGCTGAGCGGGAAAATGAGGACCTTTTAGATCTGAGCCGGAAATTACGGATTGCCAAAGGAGCCGGACGGCCTGTAGGGGAAGTAACTCAGTTAATGAAACAGTTTAAAAACATGAAAAAAATGTTGAAAAAGGTTTTAAAAAATGATATAAATAGTATTACGCAAATGGGTCATTTAAGCTCATTATTTAAAATGTAAATAAGGAGGCAAAACTTGGCTGTAAAGATTAGGCTTAGACGGGTTGGAAAGAAAAAACAACCTTATTACAGAATCATTGTCACAGATTCGCGGTTCCCAAGGGACGGAAGATTTATCGAAATAGTTGGATTTTACAACCCTCTTGAAAAACAGGTAAAATTATTTAAAGAAAAAATCTCTGACTGGGTTAAAAAAGGTGCTAAACCTTCAGAAACTGTGAAGAATATTCTTAAGAAAGAAAAAATCATCTAATAAGGAGGACAACTTATGGATCCTAAAACACTAGTTGAGTATATCGTAAAAGCGTTGGTCGATAAGCCTGAAAGTGTCAGTTTACATACTGTTGAAGGCGAAAAAACAACTATTATCGAATTAAGGGTCGATAACGATGATATTGGCAAGGTGATCGGAAAACAGGGAAGAATTGCTAGATCAATACGCACCATTCTTTCAGCTGTTGCCTCCAAATCAGGGAAAAGGATCAATCTTGAGATAATTGATTAAATAATCCTTGATGATTGTTAATATTTTAACCCTGTTCCCGGAATTTTTCTCAAGTCCTTTAAAAACAAGTTTAATAGATAAAGCACAGAAAAAGGGACTTTTAAAGATCAATGTTATTAACCTGAGGGATTTTACCCGGGATAGACACAGACAGTGTGATGATAAACCATACGGAGGCGGAGCCGGTATGGTTATGATGATAGAACCTATTTTTAAGGCTCTGAAAGCGATTAAAAAAAAGCAGAAGAAAAACAGGGTATTGTTCGTTTCACCTCAGGGAACAACATTGAATGATGAGCAAGCCCAAAAGCTGGCAAAATGCTCATCATTGACCCTTCTTTGCGGACATTATGAAGGGGTCGACAACAGGGTGATCGAGCAATATGTGGATGAAGAGATTTCCATCGGGGATTATATATTGACCGGAGGAGAGATCGCCTCTCTGGTCATTCTGGATGCTATATCCAGGTATATTCCCGGTTTCGTTCAAAAAGAAGAATCGGTTTATTCTGATACATTCAGGGAGAATCTTTTAAAATATCCACAGTACACAAGACCGCCGGTTTTTAAAGGTTTTGCGGTTCCCCGTATCCTGTTATCCGGGGATCACAAAAAAGTAAAAGAATTCAGAGAAAAGGAACGCATCAGGGTAACAAAGAAAAAAAGACCTGATCTGTATAAAAAATATATAAAAAAGAGGTGTCAAAGTGAACGAGCTAATAAAGGAAATTGAAAAGGAGCAGATGAAAGAAAGGCCTGCCCTTGAACCCGGTGATACGATAAAAGTCTATTATAAGATCAAAGAAGGTAATAAAGAACGTATCCAGATCTATGAAGGTACGATCATGGCTCTGAAAAATGCCGGATTGAACAGATCTATTATTGTCAGAAAGATATCCTTTGGTGTGGGTGTGGAAAGAATATTTCCCCTTTATTCTCCGCGTATTGATAAAATAACGGTTATTAAAAAAGGCAAAGTTCGAAGAGCCAAGCTCTATTATCTTCGGGATATCGTAGGTGAAAAAGCCGGCAAGATCAAAGAAAGGCTAAGTGAAACAAGAAAAAGAGCAACCAGAAAAAAATCTCCTGTTAAACCTAAAACTGAAGCGAAAAAAGTTCTGAAAAGAAAGAAAAAAAAGAAGGGAGATGGAAAAAAGACCAAGGCAAAGAAAAAGTCTTCCTGATTGCCGGTTTGAAGAAAGTTACTGGAAAGAAGGATATCGGTATATTGCCGGAGTCGATGAAGCGGGAAGGGGTCCTCTGGCCGGACCTGTCGTCGCCTCGTCTGTGATCTTACCCCATGGATTTCAAAACTCTTACGGGATCAATGATTCTAAACAATTAACTTCGTTGCAAAGGGAAGAACTTTTCTTTTTAATACTTGAAAAAGCTGTTTCGGTAGGGATCTGTATTGTCCCTGAATATTTTATCGATGAGATCAATATATATCATTCTTCACTTATGGCGATGCATAATTCATTGTACGTTATGGATCCTCCCCCTGATATGGTACTGGTCGACGGTATGGACCTGGCCTGTAACGAATACAATTATAAAAAAATAATTAAAGGAGATTGTCTGTCCGTCAGTATCGCCTCTGCCTCTATTATAGCCAAAGTCACTCGTGACAATATTATGCTGGCCTACCATTATCAGTATCCTCAATACGGGTTTAATCAGCATAACGGTTATCCAACCTTGTTGCATAAAAAGGCATTAAAAGAATTTGGTATCTTATCCATTCACCGTAAAACTTATAAAACAGTGAAAGAACTTTTGTAATTAACGATATTCATAATATGATACACATTCACAGTAAATACTATCATTTAAAGCAAAAGATCACTCAGGGCGAAGTGATCTCTACACGGATCGTAAAACGAATATCACCTACCAGGGCGATAGCCACCATAAAAGGTTATAATGTTGTTATTGAAGGGGATTCTCTGCCTGCCAAGGACCAGGAGGTACAGTTTACGATCAGTGGATTTAATAATAAAGAAAGGATCATTACCCTGAAAAACATAAGAATCCCGGATCAAAATATGAGGGAAGACAAGCTGAATGAATTTATCACCAATCAACTGGCTAAACACGGCATTCCTGTCAATCATAATACTGTAAAACTATCATTATTATTATATCAAACATGGGGTACTCTGGATATACAGGTACTGAAAAGACTTTTGCCCTATCTGTCATACACAAACGATATCAGTCTTCTTTATGCCCTTTTTAAACTGGACCTTTCAGAAGAGGAGATAATAAATTTATTAAAATGGTTTAAGAACATAGCGGGACTATTACGCTTTTTACCTCTGTCATTTTATAGTACTATTCAAAAAAATAAAAATCCCGATAATAAAGGTGTAAATAAGAAAGAAATTTACAGATTGTTAAGGTATATTACCCAGAAAGGAAAGGTAGATATACCTGTAGACGAGGCTCTTTCAAAATCGAATATCAGGTTAAGGGATATTGTGCTCAGATGGCGATTATACAATCTTTTTCATTACGAGTCGAAAAATGAATTTCTTTTTCTTTTTCCTTTAATTATTCAAAAAACAGTTTATCCGGTTAGTTTCAGATACAGGAAAAAGGACTCGCAGCAACAAGGGTCGATCTTTTATTTAAAGTTAGAGATCTCTGTTAAAGAGGGTATGGTTATATATTCCATAGAATATATACCCGATCATTCTCTGGATATTATTATTGAAAGTGATAACAGAATATTAAAAGAAAGAATAGAAAAAGAAAGGGAGGCGCTAGAGAAGAAATTGCAATCCAGTACCAGAGTCAGGGTCAGTTTGAAATGTCATGGATCAGGTCATGATAATACGAAATTGGATGTCTATATATGAAAAAAGATAAAAAAGAAAAAGCCATAGCCCTGAAATATGATCCTGAAATTGATCAGGCCCCCAGGATAGCGGCCAAAGGGATAGGAGAGTTAGCCCGAAGGATTTTAAAGATCGCCGTTGATGAGAATATCCCTGTTGTAGAAGATCCTGTTCTTATAAGTTTATTAGATAAAATACAGATTGATTATCCTATACCTGAATTTTTATATGAAGTGATCGCGGAATTACTGGCTTTTACCTATAACCTGGAATCAAAAGAGGCCAGATCGTCATGATGAAAAAGATTAATTTATCTGATCTTAAAGCGGGAATGAAATTCAGTCGTGCTGTCTACATTACACCCACCAATATGCTGGTGGGCCCGAATATGCCCCTTAAATCCAGCGATATAGAAAAATTAAAACGATGGGGAATAAAGGAAGTAGAAACAGCCGGTGATATCATCTTTTCGCCTACTCCTGAAATTTTAGAAGACGAGAAACCCAAACCCGGTGATTATAAAAAGAGGATAGTCCTGGAATACAATAAACTTCACCGAATCAAGAAAAGGTATAAGGATGAATATGACGAAGCCGTTAACGGAATAAGCAGTATTTTAAGATATGCTCAACATAAAAAGGCTATTAACGAAGTTAAAATAAGAAATATTGCTCATACTCTTGTTTCTTCTATCCTTCCCAATGAACATATTTTCATCTATCTGGCCAGTAACATGACGAATGAAAATGATTACCTGCCTTATCATTCCATCAATGTCGCTATTTTTTCCGTTATTATTGCTAATCAGATCAAGATTGATCCCAAACTGATGGCCAATTTGACGATCAGCGCTATTCTTCATGACATTGGGATGACAAAAATTCCTTTGAAGATATTGACAAAAAAAGAACGATTAACAACAGAAGAATTTAATATTATAAAGTTACATCCTATATACGGTTATAAAATGCTTGCGAAAGATTCTAGTCTATCGGCTGATATAGCCAATGTCGCCTTACAGCATCATGAACAGTATGATGGAGAAGGGTATCCCAGGAAGTTGAAAGGGGAGAAGATCGACCTTTTTTCAAGGATAGTGGCTATTGCGGACACGTATGATGCCATGACAAAAAAAAGGAATTACAGGGCAAAATTTATTTCCTATGATGCGATGAAGAACATTTTGAGTGAAAGCAAGAATAAATTCGATCCAAGGCTTTTAAAGATATTTCTTTCCAATTTGTCCATCTATCCCGTGGCCTCACTTGTTAAATTAAATACAAATGCCGTGGGTATGGTCATAGGGGCTTATTCTGATAAACCGTTACGGCCGATCATCAAGATCATTGTGGATGAATTTGGTGATAGACTCGAAGAAACTGAGGAAAGGATAATTGATCTGTCAGAGGAACAGGATATGTTTATTGTAGGAGCGGTGAATGAGAAGGATTTCGGTATTAATACGTTCTCTCTGGTATAAGGATGAATAAAAAAGACCTTGGAAGGGTAGCTGAAAAAGAGGCAGAGGCGTTTCTGAGAAAGAGAGGGTATGATATCATCGGAAGGAATTTTCGTTCCCGGTTCGGGGAAATTGACCTGATCGGGTTGGAAAAAAAGTACCTTGTTTTTATTGAGGTGAAAATGCGGTCAAAAGGATCGTTTATTGATATTTTCTATTCTGTAAACAGGACCAAAATGAGACGAATAGTCAAAACAGCAAAGGTTTTTCTTATGATG
>JAFGFC010000076.1 GCA_016931325.1 Spirochaetota bacterium
GGCCCTGGCCAATCCCTGAACAAGAACCCGTAAATGATTATTAGGAAGTCTTATCATTCTTAATATTTTACATACGGTTCCAAATTTATATAGATCTTCAGAAGTGATCGATTCCTGTTCTTTCTCTCTTTTGATCGTGACCGCCAGTATCAGTTTATCAGAAATAATGGTCTCATCAACCAGTTTGGTCGAACGTTCACTGATGATCATTAACGGAGCGATCTGATAAGGGAAAATGGCGATCTTGTGAAGGGGGAGAACCCCGATCTGTTCAGGGATCCGGCTTTTCAATTTTGTATCGATCGTCTCCAGTTCATTCTCCAGTATGGATTTATCCATATCCACGTGACCCATTGACTCCTTGTTTGCCATCATGGCCATTCTATTTTTCTCCCTCAATTTTGATCTTGAGCTCTTTTTCCGGCGCTGCTTCCTTTAAATGCGGCAGCAATATAAATAACAGACCATCTTTATATGTAGCCTTGATATTATCAATGTCAATAGCCTTTTCTGATATTTTTTGAATATTAATGATCCTTTCAAACTCACCATAATGGATCTCTATCTGTTTACATTTCACCTTATCAGGTATGGAATAGTCCGAACGGCGACCCCTGATGATCAGTTTGCCCCTGTCGTATGTGATATCGATATCTTTCTGTTTGACGCCGCTGAGTTCTATTTTAATGATGGTTCCCCTTGATGTTTCATAAATATCAGTATTGGGGCGCCAGTGCGTCTCAGTCACCATTAACAGAGGATTTTCATGTGAAAAAAAATCAGCGAAAAGTTTTCTCACCTCAATATCGAGATTATTGAATTCCGTCAGAAGACTTTTTAATGGTCTCATGTCTTAACACCCCCGTTTACTCTACCGTAACACTTTTAGCCAGGTTCCTCGGTTGATCCACGTCGGCTCCACGCTGAATGGCGATATAGTATGCTAAAAGCTGAAGGGGAATAACATTGACAACCGGGGAAAGTATATCAATCGTCTGAGGCACATAGATCACGTCATCTGATAATTTTTTAATGGATTCATCCCCTTCCGTAGCAATAGTAATAATGATACCTTTGCGAGATTTTACCTCCTGAATATTGGAAAGCATTTTAGGATAGATCTCTCCTTTGGTAACGATACAGATAACAGGAACTGTTGCGTCGATCAAAGCGATCGGGCCATGTTTAAACTCCCCGGCCTGATAAGCAGTAGAATGGATATACGAGATCTCTTTCAGCTTTAACGCCCCTTCAAAAGCCGTAGGATAATTATAGCTTCGTCCGAGAAAGATAAAATTATTTTTTGCGGCATATTTTTTGGCCAGTTTTTCGATTTTGTCCTTCTGTTTGAGTATCTGTTCGATCTTATCAGGCAGATCCTTTAGTTCCTGGATATACTGCTCGACCGTTTCTTTTTTTAAAGACCATTTGATCCTGGCAATATAAAGGGCCCATAAAAAAAGAGAGATGATCTGGGCAATATAGGCTTTTGTGGAAGCCACACCAATTTCCGGCCCGGCCAGAATATCGATCACGGCATCGGATTCACGGGCAATGGTTGATTCCTTATTATTGACCAACCCTAAAACTTTAATAAATTTACTTTTCGCTTCCCTTAAACCGGCGATCGTATCAGCGGTCTCTCCGGATTGAGAAATAGCGATCATTAATGTATCCCCTTCGATGACAGGGTTACGGTACCTGAATTCTGATGATATATCCACTTCCGTATGAACCCGTGCAAACTCTTCGATCATGAATTTGCCAACAAGTCCGGCATGCCACGACGTTCCCGCAGCCTGAATGATAATACGGCCTACCCGGACAAGATATTCGTTTCCCATAGGGATATGGGAGAAATGAATTTTATTATCCCTGATACGTTTTTCAATAATATTAGAAATGATACGGGGCTGCTCCATGATCTCTTTAAGCATAAAATGCTCATGCCCGGCTTTATCAATGGCTTTGGCTTCAATGGTAATATGCTTTTCTTCTTTTTTAATACTTTTTCCGGTATTATTAAAAAAACTTAGCCGTTCTCTTTTGAGGACAGCGATTTCGTTGTCTTCAAGATAATAGACCGTTTTTGTCAGATTCACCAGAGCATGAATATCCGATGCCAGAAAATTCTCGCCTTTTCCCTTGCCCACGATCAAGGGGCTTCCTCTCCTGGCACCGATAAGGGTGTCAGGATGATATTCACTGATTATGGCCAGAGCGAAACTTCCTTCCAGCAGGTTGATCACTTTTATGACAGCCTGTTCAAAATTATCTTTATAATGTTTGCTCAGAAGATGAACAATAACCTCGGTATCAGTCTCTGACTGGAAGATGTACCCTTCTTTGATCAATTCTTCTTTTAACTCGGCATAATTTTCAATAATACCGTTATGGACCAGCGCAAATTTCTTCTGGCTGTCCGTATGAGGGTGAGCATTATGGGTCGTGGGTTCACCGTGTGTGGCCCACCGGGTATGAGCTATCCCGATATTACCGCTGACCGGCATCTCCCGTAACAGATCATTCAAAGCCTTCAGCTTGCCTTCCCTTTTTCTGATCGTCATCTCGCCGTCCTCTATGATGCCTATGCCGGCGCTGTCATACCCTCTGTATTCCAATCGTTCCAGCCCAACAAGTAGAACACTATCCGCTGATTTATTCCCTATATATCCTACTATACCGCACATGCTATTCGTTCTACGTTCGACGTTCTACGTTCGACGTTTTCTCCTAACATAATAAATTTCTTATTCATAACAAAGCCTGTAATATAATCTATTTGAAATAATTTTTCAAACTTTTTATTGTATCCTGAAGAATACAATCATTACGGGCTTCAATGACCAGACGAACGATAGGTTCTGTATTAGAAGCGCGGATATGGAACCAGAAATCATCAAAATCACACTTTACACCATCCCTTCTGTCTATTTTACCTTTTGAAAAATCTTTGACGATTTTTGGAATGATCGTTTTCACATCAAGATGCTGAATATTGAACTTTGTTTTTAACATCACATAAGATGGCATCTCATTTAAAAGATCAGATAATTTTTTCCCGCTAAAGGCCAACAGGTCCAGTACAAGCCCTATGCCGGCCAGGCTGTCTCTGCCATAATTCACAAGCGGGAAAATAACACCGCCGTTCCCTTCCCCGCCAATAACACTTTTTGACCTGATCAAACTCTGGGCCACGTTCTTTTCACCCACAGGCGTTCTTATTACCTTCGCTTGGAATGGCCTGGCAATATCATCGACCATCCGGCTTGTCGAGAGATTGACAACAACTGATTTTGCAAATTTTTTAAGACGTGAAGATCTGTCATAGAGGGATAAAACATAATAAACCGCCAGCGCCAGGGTATGTTCCTCACTGGTGAAATTTCCTTTTTCATCTAAAACAGCCAGCCGGTCGGCATCACTATCCTGAGCAAAACCAATATCAAACCTGCTTTTTTTCATAAAACGCATGATCTCTTTTAAATTATCCTTGTTCGGTTCAGGATTATGGGGAAAATAACCATCCGGTTCAGTATATAAAGAATCAACCCGGCAGCCCAGAATATTCAATAATTTCGGTGTTATGAACGATCCGGAAGCGTTACAACTGTCAAGGGCCACTTTAAACCGTTTCTTTTTGATCCTGGTAATAAAATTCAAAGAGTCAAGAACCTGTTTAATATGAATATCGCCCAGTTGCGGCTGGCAGGATACGGTCCTGTATTTATTCCAGGGCATAAGATTGTATTGTCCTTTTTCCAGATAACCCTTTAATCTTGAATAATCTGAATTTTCAAATAAAAGCCCGCCCTGTTTATAGAATTTCAAGGCATTCCACTGGATAGGGTTATGGCTGGCCGTGATGACAATGCCGCCATCAAATTTCAATTTTTTTGTCAGATACTGAACAGTAGGAGTGGGGGCAATACCGATATCAACAACCTCACACCCGGTAGCCAGAAGACCTGAAACAACAGCATTTTTTACCATATCCCCTGTTATCCTTGTATCTTTGCCGACTATGACCTTTTTTTTGCCTTTTAAGAACGAACCAAAGGCTAAAGCGTACTTTGTGACAACTTGCGGTGTGATGGTCTCACCCACAATTCCTCTTATCCCGGAAATACTGACGATCAATTCACTCATATTTGTTTCCTTTAAGAACATCCACAGGATTTTCTGATGATCAGATGCGGCGTTACTTTCAAATTCCTTTCTCTGGGTTCTGTCTTTTCTGTCACCCATTTAAGAAGAAACTCGCCGGCTTTTTGACCCATATGAAGGGCAGAAGGATCGACCGAGGTGATAGGAACACGAAAATAATTGGTGGCCTGAATATTATCATATCCGACAATGGAAACATCTTCAGGCACTCTGATCCTTTCCTCAAAACAGGCCCGCATGGCACCGATGGCCAGTGTGTCACTGGCAGCCAGGATCGCATCAAAGATAAACTTTTTCTGTTTGATCATATCTTTTACAATACTATAACCGGATGAAGGGCCCTGTTCAAATTGTCCGTTTGTTATCTCATACTGTATATTTTTTCCCGTTATGGTCTTTGTAAACCCTTTTACCCGGTCCTGGCTGGTCTGATAGTCTTCCCCGCCACCGATAAACAGTATCTTTTTTCGTTCATGCACTTTGATCAAGTGTTCGGCCAGAATTCCGGCGCCCATAATATTATCTGAATAGACATCTATAATATTTTTTAATTTAAAATCAACTCGCTGATTCACCACAATAAGGGGCAAATTTAAGGCGTCCAGTTCTTTCAGCTCGTTATTATTAAATATATCTCCTATAATAATCCCGCCATCCACCCGGTTCTCTCTTACCACTCTGACAAAAGCGCTGTTTCTTCCGCTATAGTTGGATAGCAGTATCGCAAACTGATATTCTTCCACGAATTCATTGATACCTCTCAATATCTCCTGATAGAATTCACCGCCGGAGAACTTGATAGAAGGAAGGACCAGAGCGATCAGCCGATTTATCCTTTTTTTCAGACTGTACGCCGAAGCATTAGGAACATAATTCATCTTTTTAGCGATCTTTTGTATCTTTTCCTTTAATTCAGTCCTGACGCGCTGGCTGTTATTCAAAGCCCGGGAAACAGTAGAAACATCCACACCGGCTAATTTAGCGATGTCCCTTAAGGTAGCCAAGTATTCACCTCTATTATAAAAAATAAATTGCTTTGGATTTCATTCTTACAAAGCAGATTCAGGCATATATTCTACAGGGAAATGCTTTTCTTCCCAAAAGACCACATGCCAACCAACCGTTATCACCATGCTTTACAAAGTTACATCTTGAAATATATCAAGTCAAGCTTTACAAACGATTTCCCCTCTTCAAATGCACCTTTTGCCAGAACAGATCTCATGGAAAATAAAAAACATGCTTTTTAAGGAATTCATACGGATCGATCCATATCCTTTCAGCATCCCTGGCAAACTCATATCCTTTGATCCAGAAGAGATAAGAAGAAAGATCATCAGATTTTTGCTTCAGGGAGACTTTGATGCCATCGTCATAAACCATATCAATACCTTCTTTTGTTAGGGTATAATCCTTGACCCTCAGTTCTTTGCCGCTCACAATAACAGTCAGATCTTTTCCCAGATTGATGCCCGGTTTCAGCCATTCCCCACGACTGATGGCAAAATGAAGATGCGCCCCATACCCTCCATTATCGATAGAATAAGAAAGCCCTATCTCACCGATCTTCTCGCCCACAGTAACGATCTGACCGGGGACAACCGTAATATCACGGGACAGATGAGCATACAGGGAGCATAGATACTTCCCGTCAGGAAGTTTATGCTCGATCAAAATCAGAAATCCCCAGTCCGGTGAATGATGGACAAGCCTGACCACTCCATCGGCTATGGCAAAGACCGAACTGCCTTCCCTGAACCACCCGCAATCATCACCGACATGGACCACCCTGTCTCCGGCTCCAAAAGAGACCCGCTTGCCTGAAAACATCAATTCATTGGTATATTGTATAAGGGGAGGACAAAAGGTATCAGCCTGGGGAATATCTCTGTCATAAAGAAAGATCACAGAATATTTTTCCCTGTAATCCTGGATTTTGTCCCCTGATTTATAGTAAATGACCTGAACAGGTTCTGTTTTTGAAAGGCCATAAGGAAAATCGGGAAATACAGGTTTGATCTTTTTCTGTATTTTAAGAACAGCGTAATGGATACTGTTCTTAATTAAACTATTTTTTTCTTCTTTTTCCATCTGCTCTAAAAAAGGGATGTCTTTCACCGTCCCCAGTTGTCCCATGGCTGAAAATGCCATATCCCGGATTAACACATCCTGGTTTTGGACAAAAGATCTCAGCAGGCGGGCATCTGAATTCTTCCCGGTATATTTCAATCCATAAAGAGATTTGTATTTTGTATAAAAATCATCATGAAAGATCAATTTTCTGAAAATTTCAGAAACGGCATGTTCACGGTATCGTATAAGATTCTCAATGCCCAGGGTACCAAAATCCTTAATTAGATCACCTATGGTATCCTTCCTGTATTCATCTGACGAGTTCTTTAATCGAAGAATATAAGGGTCAATGGCCTTTTGTCTTTTTAAAAAAATAGGATGTCCACAGACACCAATATCCTTCAGACCGGCAAATCCACTTAAGGGGAAAAAGGAAAAAAAGAAGAAAAATAATGCTCTATATCTTATATTCACCGTTTTTTTTAATATAGTTGACCAGTCCGCCCTCATTTAAAATATCAGCCATGATCTTTGGCAGCGGAGGAAAATCCATTTCCTTTTTTTTCGTCACATTTTGTATTTTCCCCTCGGTAAGAGAAACGATCAACTCATCCCCTGTATCGATCTGATCGGTATCGCATATAATCACAGGAAGACCCACATTGATGGCATTTCTATAAAAGATCCTGGCAAATGATTTGGCCAGAACGGCTGAGATACCCGAGATCTTGATTACTGTCGGAGCATGTTCACGGGAGGAGCCAAGCCCAAAATTTCTCCCCCCCACGACGAAATCGCCCCCGGATATTTTTTTAATAAAATCAGGATCAGCATCTTCAAGGGTATGCTTGGCCAGTTCATTCAGATCGCTTCTCAGATGAAAATACCGCCCCGGCGTGATCAAATCCGTTGAGATATCATCTCCAAATTTCCAAACTTTGCCTTTTAAAACATCTTTCATTTTCTCTCCTCCTTCCTGATCAGAGGATTTCCCTCACATCGGAAATTTTGCCTGTCAGGGCTGAATAAGCGGCTGTCGCAGGGGAAGCCAGGTAGATATGGGAGTCAGGATTACCCATTCGACCTTTAAAATTCCTGTTCTGTGTGGCCAGACACACCTCTCCATCCGCCAGAATGCCCTGATGCACTCCCACACAGGCGCCGCAGCCGGGAGGCAGAACAGTGGCTCCGGACCGTATAAAAATTTCTATCAGTCCTTCTTCAGCTGCCTTTTGAAAAACATCGACAGAAGCAGGAGTAATAAGACATCGAACTCTTTTATCGATCTTTTTGCCTTTGAAGATCCTGGCCACGATCCTCAGGTCCTCTATTCTACCATTTGTACAGGTACCGATAAAGACCTGATCGACCCTGGTGACGGGTTTCAACTCATCGATAAAAACCGTGTTATCAACCGTGTGGGGACGGGAAATGACAGGCTTTAATCCTTCGATATCGATCTGGACCTCTTTTTCATAGATGGCGTCTTTATCAGCATGGATCTCCTGGTATTTCTCCTTTCGGCCATATTTTTCTAAAAAAGCCCTGGTATGACGGTCTGAAGGAAAAAGTCCGGCCTTAGCGCCGGCTTCAACAGTCATATTGGAAATGGTCAACCTGTCCTCAACAGGCAGTTCTTTAAAAAAATCACCCGTAAATTCTAACGCTTTATAGGTCGCTCCATCAGCGCCTATAAGGCCGATAAGATAAAGTATAATATCCTTGGCATAGACGCCTTTAGGGAGTTTTTTACCTTTTGAAATGATCTTGAACGATTCCGGAACCCTGAACCAGGTCTTTCCGCTCACGATGGCCATTCCAATATCTGTCGAGCCCATCCCTGTAGCAAAAACAGCCAACGCTCCACCTGTGCACGTATGAGAATCAGCCCCCACAAGCACTTCCCCCGGATTAATATATTTTTCAGCCATGATCTGATGAGATACCCCTTTGCCGATCTCTGAGATCAGGCATCCGGTCTTTTGTGAAAAATCTCTCAGTAATTTATGATCATTGGACAATTCCTTGCGTGGAGAAGGAGAAGCATGATCCAAGAATATGATCGTATGGTCAGGCCTGGCTGCTTTGACAATTCCCAGTTTTTCTATCTGCTTGACGGCCAGCGGTCCCGTTCCATCCTGCATCAGGATCCAGTCCACATCAAC
The DNA here is from genome assembly GCA_016931325.1 of Spirochaetota bacterium. Classification (GTDB taxonomy): domain Bacteria; phylum Spirochaetota; class JAHITG01; order JAHITG01; family JAFGFC01; genus JAFGFC01. The sequence goes on from JAFGFC010000076.1 coordinate 8,406, forward strand.
AACCGTAATCGTACCCGCTTTTGCCTCCTGGCCGCTCTTTTCAGACAATATTTTTTCCGCCAGTGTATGCCCCAACATTAACCTCCCATTAAAAAGGATTCGAGGAACCCTTAGGAATCGCTAAAGCGATTCCAAGGACAAAGTCCTCCCTGGGAATGGCGAAGCAATTCCAGGGACAAAATCCCGGGAATGCTTTGCATTCCACGGGGCGGGAATTTCTATAAAATTCCTCGGGATCAAGAGGTCGAGTATCCAAGTGAAAATCTTTGTAAGAAAAAATTCACTTGACCCCTAGAATCCTGGAATCCTTGAACCCTTTTAATTCAACAAATTTAATAATCTTGATTAAAAAATCAAGCAATAAGATATTTATCAATCCGCCACGGAAAACACTGAATGCGCTGAAATTTAATCTAAACCATATATATCACTTTATACTATTTAAAACTTGTATATATTGATTATGATCAGTTTAAATGTACTCTGTTTTTATAGTTTTGTATTTTTTCAGTTATTTCTGTGTTCTCTGTGGTAAAAAAATCATTTGATTTTTTATTATTTTTAATTACTATAAATGAGCATTAAAACGAATAGAAATGAAAAATATAAAACCATCTCAGATAAAACTGTTGATCTGTCCTGCCTGTCAGGGGAAACTTGATCATAAAAAGGATCTTTTTTGTAAAACATGTAAAATAACATATCCTGTTATTGATAATATCCCTGTCCTTCATCATGAATCTTCGATATCACCTGACGATCGAATGTCCATGCAAAGGACCAGGGAACATTATGATAAGGATAGCTTTAATATTGATATCACTGAAAGAAAAAGTTATTATCTTCAGGATAACATCCTTTTTGGCAGATTTATTAAAAGCATGAAAGGGAAAAATTATTCATTAATCTCTGATATCGGATGCGGGGTCGGCACTTTGTCCAAGATCATTAAAGAGACCCTCCGACCGACAACCC
>JAFGFC010000077.1 GCA_016931325.1 Spirochaetota bacterium
TCCATATCAATTTAATTGATTTGCTGTCTTCCCCGAGTTCAGCCTTTATTCTGGTTATTGGCGCGGCCAGTTTTATTTTAACAGGAATCTGTTTTGCGACAATATCTACCGGTATCGTATTATAATTCTGGTCCTCTATAAGAAAATAATTGGTCACTTCACCCTTCACTGTAATAATGGCATAAAAATATTTCCCGCTTGCATCCGGCTGATCTATAAATTCACCGGCTCCGGTATCGACACTGTTAATATATTTATCCTGGGCTATCTTATCCTTTGTGTTCATCATTTGTGTATCACGATAGATCAATGCCATGATTTCCGTTCCCAGCGGAGGCTCCCAGTTGATCTTGACCTTTCCCTCCGCTTCTTTGACTACGGATATGAATTCCACTGAAGACGGCATAGTGCCTTTCTTTTCTTCTTTGGGCTCCTCTTTAGGTTCTTCAACGGGTTGTTCGGCAGGCGGGGGTTCTTCTTTTTTTTCCTCTTTTTTAGGCTCAATATCCTTGATCCACGCCGGATATATCCATTCATGAGCAAGGAATATCAGGCCCATAAAAACAGTGAAAAATACAATGATCCTTTTCATTTTATAATATTATCGGCCTCACAGGGCCCACTCTTTATAGCTTCTACCCACAAAATTATCATACTTTTTTCATTTTTCAAGTGTTTTTAATAGGAATAGAGCCTATTAGATGCGTTTCCCGGGCTGTTTATTAAGGTTCTTGATTTTTCCGGAATCTGGAGGCATAATCTACCTTTCACCCTCTTTTCCCGATTGTGAGGAAATTTGAATCTTTCTTATCAATAAGATAAGGCTACCTTGAATTTTGGATAAAATTCAAGGTAGCTGAAACCTTTTTAAAAAACCAATTTTCCTAACAATTTCCTTGCCATTTTATTTCATTTCAATATATTTTATTCTTGAATCTTTGAAAATTAAAAAGGAGAGGGGTCATGAAATTTGAAAAAAAGCATTTTATTTATCTTTTAATCGGCTTTGGTATTTCACTTTTAATCCTCTTTCTCTATTATTATACTATCCTTTTTACAAATTTTGAACTGTTGTCTTTAGATAAAATGTTCTATATGAGAAATTCAGAAAGACGCCAGATGGGTAATATTGTTGAAAAAAATCCCCGGTTAAGCGAAAATATCGTTATTGTCGGGATCGACGAACCTTCCCTGAAGGATTTAGGAAGATTCCCCTGGCCAAGACAGATCTATTCGCGACTTTTAAAAAGACTGGCTAATTCCAAACCAGCCGGTGTATTTTTTGATATCTTTCTGCCTGAATACTCGGACACTGTCAATGACCAGGAATTGGTGAACGGGCTGGCTTATTATAAAAAAATCAATAATAATGTATTTTTCGATTATCCTTTTGAGCACTCCAGCGATCCACTGGATATCGCTAAAATCAAACAAAGGTATGACCTTCTTTTAAAAACAGCTTTTCCCATCACGCCTGAAGCTCGTCAATTAAAAAATTATAATCATGTATCCGCCCCCATTCCCAATGTCATACGTAATGCCAATAATATCGGTCATGCTGTTATTGAACCTGATTATGATTCTTATTTCAGGAAAATACCTCTTTTTGTCAAATTCAATAATCAACTGTATCCCCAGGTTGTTACAGTTCTGGCCATGCATTACTTTAGTGTTAAAAAAGAGGATGTCGAGATCAAGATCGGGAAATATGTTAAATTTAAAAATGCCAAGATCAAAATATTTAAAAGAGATGATTTCGGTGATATTGTCGGTTATAAAACAAAAGTAGAGGATATTGTCATTCCTGTCGACAACGAATGCAAGATGACGATAAATTTTGTCGGCTGGCCGGGTGAATTCAAACAGCAGTCGCAGTACATCTCTTTTTCAGATGCTTTCAAGATACCTCCTGAATATTTCAAGGATAAAATACTTTTCATCGGAATGTATGCCCAGGGAATAGCCCATGATATATGGCCTACACCCCATGATATTATGTATGGAATCGAGATCAATGCCAATGCCTTCAACACCATTATACGCCGGGATTTTATCACTCATATTCCAGGAAGCGTTAATACGCTTATCATCATCCTTATAGGCCTGATGCTTGGGCTGTTGGTTCCCCGTCTCAAGATCTGGCAGAGTTCTGTATTGATCGTGTTATTGATCGTCATTCTTTTCGTTGTTGTTTTCTTTATTGTTTTCGGTATGTTCAATAAGATCATGCTGTTTGCCACGCCTGTCTTTACTATTATTGTAGCCTATATCGGAACCCTTCTCTACCGTATTTTAACGGAAGAGAAAGAAAAGAAATTCATCAAAGCCCGGTTCGGTAATTACGTATCCTCCAAACTGGTCGATGAACTCTTGAAAAATCCAAAAGCGCTCCAACTGGGCGGCGAGGACCGGCAGATAACCGTATTCTTTTCTGACGTACGCTCTTTTACCACTATATCCGAGCAGCTGGGAGAACCGCAGAAACTGGTGGCTCTATTAAATGAGTATCTGTCCGCCATGACAGAAATGATCATTCAGTACGACGGAACTCTGGATAAATATGTCGGAGATGAGGTCATGGCCTTCTGGGGGGCTCCTGTGCCTCAGAAAGACCATGCTCTTTTGGCCTGCCGCAGCGCCATAGCTCAGATCAAATATCTCGAACAGGTTCTTCATCCTATATGGGAAAAGGAAAATAAACCAAAACTCAACATCGGCATCGGGATCAATACAGGCAACATGACAGTCGGGAATATGGGCTCTAAAAGCCGGATGGATTATACCCTGATGGGGGATGAAGTGAATTTGGGAGCAAGGCTGGAAGGAACGAACAAGGTCTATACCACAAAGATCATTATCAGTGAATCAACCTATGAGATCGTAAAGAACAAGGTGATCGCCAGAGAACTCGATATCATCAGGGTCAAAGGGAAAAATAAACCTGTACGGATATTCGAACTCATGGACATGAAGGATGAGGAGATCACTGTCAAGCCTTTGACCTAAACTCATGGACCATCGAATCATTTTACGGCTCTGGGGCAAATTACAGAACTCTGGCCCTGAAACAAAAATCATCTCCATTCTCAGTCAAATATTAAAGGACCTGATACGCCTCACAAAAGCAGAAGCCGGCGTCTTTTATCTTCATTATCTGCAGGAGGAAAAGATGAGGGGTATCCATATCGCTACCGTGCCTGCAGACTTTAAAAAAGCCTTTAAACCCGAGATTGGCAAATATTTCCTTACCCGAATCATTCAGGATAAATTAAAATACGTTACCAGCACCCGGACTGATTATTATAAAAATTTTATGGAATACAAGGTGTTCAAGCATTACAATTTTTTAATTATCCCCCTTTTCCCGCATAAGAATATCAAGGCCGCCATAGAGATATTCGGCCGCAGATCTTTTACTTTTGAAATGATCAGCGTTTTTACTGAAATAAAGAAAAATCTTGAGAATTTCCTGGTTAACTATTACCGATCACAGATGGTGCAGACGAAACTGATGGAATTCTCCAAGCTGATCGACATATCGGCTATTTTAAATTCTACCCTGAACATTAATATTCTTTTAAGCCGGATCATTTCCCAGGCCAGAAAAGTGATGGATTCCCAGGGTTGTTCTCTTATGCTGGTCGATCCTGAAACGAATGAACTTGTCTTCAAGACCATAAAAGGCAAAAAAAGTCAGCTCATCAAAGAGTTCAGGATACCTTACGGCAAAGGGATCGCCGGATGGATCGTGAAACATAAAAAAGCGGTTATTGTTAATGACGTTAAACAGGATAAACGTTTTTATTCTGAATCTGACACAAAATCAGGCTTTAAAACGCGTAATATCCTGGGGGTGCCGCTTATAGCCAAAGGTGATGTGATAGGTGTGATCGAGGCGGTAAACAAGCACAGAGGAAGATCATTTACAGATTCTGACCGGGATTTTTTTATTACTCTCGCCAATCAGATCGCGATCGCTGTTCAAAACGCTCAATACTATACTGAACTGCGCAGTCAATTTTTAAGTGTTGTTCGTTCCCTGACCGCAGCTATAGATGCCAAAGACCCGACGACCCGCGGTCATTCTGAACGTGTCACCAAATACAGTGTGCTCCTGGCCAAAGCATTAAAACTGCCATCCCAGGAAGTCGAAAGGATACAATTATCCGCCCTGCTGCATGACATTGGAAAGATCGGCGTGGATGAGGATATCCTTCGTAAACCTGCCAGGCTGACAGATGCGGAATTTAAAGAGATCCAGAGGCATCCTGTGATCGGTGAAGAGATCATGAAGCCGATCATCGCGATGAAAATTATTCTGCCCGGCATAAGGAACCATCATGAACGATGGGACGGCAAGGGATATCCTGATGGGCTGGCAGGAGAGAAGATCCCTTTTTTCGGCAGGCTTATTGCTCTGGCCGATGCCTTTGACGCGATCACATCAGACAGGCCTTATAGAAAAAAAAGAAAGATCAAAATCGCCCTGGATGAAATAAAGCGATGTTCAGGCTCACAATTTGATCCTGAACTGGCCAGGGTCTTTATCAAAGCTGTCCGATCAAGAAAAGAAAAATTGATAGTCATAGGAGAAATTTTATGAAAAAATGGTATGAGAGAACAGATGAGAAAAGGATCCCTGAAAAATCCAAAGCTAAAAAAATGCCGGAAGGGTTATGGTCCAAGTGCCCTTCATGCGGAAAGGTCATTTACCAGGAACAGCTGATAGATAATCAGTACACCTGCATGGAATGTGATCATCATTTCAGGATCGGGGCGAAAGAAAGAATAGAGATCACGTTCGATGATAAAAGCTTTAAGGAAATGGATACCAGGATTACCAGTTTAAATCCTCTTGAATTTACCGATAATATCACCTCTTATGACAAAAGGCTTTCACAGGCAATGAAAAAAACCAACCTCACCGAAGCGGTTGTTACCGGAACAGGCAAGATATATGGCATCCACGTCGCCTGCGCGATCCTTGATTTTAATTTTTTTGGGGGCAGTATGGGCTCTGTTGTAGGAGAGAAGATAACCCGTGTGGTAGAAAAAGCCATAAAGAACAAGATCCCTCTGGTCATTATTTCCATGTCCGGCGGCGCCCGTATGCAGGAAGGGATCTTTTCTCTCATGCAGATGGCCAAAACCTCAGCCGCCCTGGCCCTGTTATCAGAGAAAAGGGTACCTTATATCTCGATTCTGGCTGACCCCACAACAGGAGGTGTATCAGCCAGTTTTTCCATGCTGGGAGACATCAATATTGCTGAGCCAAAAGCCCTTATCGGCTTTGCCGGACCGCGTGTTATTGAGCAGACCATCAAACAAAAGCTGCCTCCGGGCTTCCAGAGAAGTGAATTTTTACTGGAACATGGCATGGTAGACATCGTGGTTCATAGAAAAGCCCTCAAGGCCACGGTAGCCCAGTTGTTAAGGTATATGACATAGATAAAAAGCCTTTTTTCTTCTGGAACGGATAACTATAATTTTTATCTTTGAAAAACTTCTTGACAAACAAAAAAGTATTACATATCTTCCCAGATGTAACTTTTAAAGGCTCCATCGTCTAATGGTTTAGGACGCCGGGTTCTCAGTCCGGTAATAGGGGTTCGACTCCCCTTGGAGCTGCATAAGTGCTAGTAGACACTTTAAACCATAGGAGGTGGAACAATGCTTTTGCTCTGGATGCTTATTATTGGCAATATCATTGGCGGATTTATCGCTGCTTCTGCCATAATTGTGGGGAAATTACCGGAACTGGGAAAAGTCGCCGGGACGCTGGAAAAGTCAAAGACGCCTATCGGTGCGGTTGTGCTCGGAATCAGTGTGCTCAACATTTTCAACTTCTGGGGTCCTCATTATCCTAAACTGACTCTTCTGGGCGGTCTTTTAACAGGGATGGTGCTCTCCATCGGACTGCTTAATTATATTGAAATGAGTGAAGAAGCCAAAGGCAATATTACTTCCATTGCCAACAAAATACAGGTACCCGCAGGGATATTTTCTATCGTTATAGGGCTGATCTGGATTTTGAAACTCTTTTTTGATATCCTTGAGAGTTTATTATAGTATTTAAAAAAGAATACATATTCTTCAATCATCTTCAGGAACGTGAATGACTTGATAAAAAAAATAAATAATTATAAATGGCTTATACCAAAATCATCATTTCCCGGCATGAGAGTGGATGGTCTTGTATTTGCTTCCCAGAAGATCCTGGATCATATCAAACAGGAAGAAACCTACAAGCAGATAATGAATGTTGCCTGTTTGCCAGGTATCCTTAAATATTCTATCGGAATGCCGGATATCCACTGGGGATATGGATTTCCCATAGGGGGTGTAGCCGCCATTCAAGAAGAAGGAGTTGTATCACCCGGCGGTGTAGGAAGCGATATTAATTGCGGTGTAAGGACCCTTTTACTCCCTCTCAGGTTCGAGCAAATTAAAAGTAAAAAGGATATTCTGTTAAATAAAATATATGATCAGATACCGGTGGGCGTCGGGCGAAAAGGAAAGATCCGGGTCAGTCATAATGATCTCACCCGTGTTAGCGTTGAAGGAGTCAGATGGGCTATCACCCGGGGAATGGGGATGGAAGAAGACCTTGATGCCACGGAGGATAATGGAAAATTGAACGGTTCACTGGATCATGTGAGTCAATATGCCATACAGAGAGGATTACCTCAATTGGGCAGTCTGGGAGCCGGGAACCATTTTATAGAAATACAGAGAGTGGAACAGATCTATAATTCCGAGATCGCTGAAAAATGGGGGCTGTTCAAAGATCAGGTCGCGGTAATGATCCATACCGGTTCCAGAGGTTTTGGCCATCAGGTCTGTGAGGATTATTTGCAGTCCATGCAGAACATATCCCATAAATACAAAATAAAATTACCAGACAAGCAGCTGGCCTGCGCTCCCATTGATTCTAAAGAAGGTAAAGAATACCTCAGCGCCATGGCCGCTGCAGCCAATTATGCCTGGTGCAACAGACAGATCATTTCTCATTTTATCAGGGAGGTGATCGTTTCGGTTTTCAAACTGAAATATGACCAGATCGCGTTGCTTTTTGACGTCGCTCATAATATTGCTAAATTTGAAGATCATGAAGTGGATGGAAAAACCATCAGGGTCCTGATCCACCGAAAGGGAGCCACAAGAGCCTTCCCGGCCCATCATCCCGTGCTTTCAAAGAAATACAGTTCTACCGGCCAACCTGTGATCATCCCGGGAGATATGGGAACAGCTTCTTATATACTTCTGGGAACCGAGCAGGCCATTAAGGAATCATTTGGAACGGTCTGTCATGGCGCGGGCCGTATCTTGAGCCGGAAAAAAGCAAAAAAAATAGCAGATAAAGAATCCTTTTATAAAAAAATGAAAGAGAAAGGGATCTCATTAAAAGCGCCCAGCTGGAACAGTGTCGCTGAAGAGATACCCCAGGCATACAAGAATATCCACGATGTTATCGATGTCGTTGAAAAAGCCCAGCTGGCAAACAGGGTGGCTCGCCTTGTCCCGGTGGCTGTGATCAAAGGCTAGGAGAATAGGGAATGGCCTTTGGGTTTGCTTCCAGCATTCCAGCATGCCTGAATGCCTGGCAAAAGAACCGTCCCCTATCTATAAGGAGAAGATATGTTAGACACGAAAGTCATTATCAATGAAAAAAATAAGGTTCTGGATATGCTTGAGAAAAGAAATCTCAAAGCAGAAAAGGAAAATCTGAAAGATTTTGAAAAACTTTACAATGAACGAAACCAGCTGTTGCAGGAAGTGGAACAGCATAAGCATAACCGTAATATACAGTCGAAAAAGATAGGCGAGTTAAAATCAAAAGGCCAGAGTATTGAAAAGCTCTCCAAAGAGATGAAGGATCTGGGTGAAAAGATCAAAGGTCTGGACGAAAAAGTGCGTCAAATAGATGAAAAAAGCAAAACGATTCTTTTAAATATCCCTAATCTTCTGGATCAGGATGTACCTGTCGGGCCTGACGCAACATATAACAAAGTGATCCGCGAGTGGGGTCAGAGGCCGGAATTTAAATTCAAGATCAGGCAGCACTGGGAAATCGCTGAAAAAGCCGACATCATTGATTTTAAAAGAGCGACCAAACTGGCCGGTTCACGATTTGCGCTCTACAAGGGTGAAGGGGCCAAACTGGAACGGGCCTTGATCAATTTTATGCTGGATGTTCACCTGAAAGAGCACCGATACATCGAATTCATTCCCCCCTTTATGGTCAACTCTAAAACCATGACCGGGACCGGACAGCTGCCTAAATTTAAAGATGACCTTTTCAAGGTTCAGGATTTTGACTATTATCTGGTTCCTACGGCGGAAGTGCCCCTCACCAATATCCATGCTGACGAGATCCTGGAAGAGAAACAGCTGCCCCTTTACTATACGGCCTTTACGCCCTGTTTTCGGTCAGAAGCCGGGAGCTGGGGAAAAGATACACGGGGACTTATCAGACAACATCAATTCAACAAGGTAGAATTGGTCAAGATCGTCAAACCGGACCAATCAGAACAAGAACTGGAAAAGCTTGTTAATGAAGCGGAAAAAATACTCCAGTATCTGAATATTGCTTACCGGGTCGTTTGTTTATCAACTGGAGATACGGGTTTTTCCTCGTCCAAAACCTATGATATAGAAGTATGGCTGCCGGGCCAGAAGGCTTATAGAGAGATCTCGTCCTGCAGCAATTGCAGGGATTTCCAGGCGCGAAGGGCCAATATAAAATACAGGAACAAGGATACAGGTAACGTCGAACTGGTCCATACGCTCAACGGGTCCGGGCTGGCTGTGGGAAGGACCTTTATCGCTATTTTGGAGAATTTTCAGAAAGAAGACGGCAGTTTCTCCATTCCTGATAAATTAAAAAAATATTTATAGACATTTCTTTTTAGATGATTATTTTATAAACTCTAATATGCGATCCGGAGGTTCAAATCATGGCTAAGGAATTATTGGACAGAGAAATGGAAGAAGAAAAAGCGATAAGGACCGTTCTCGAAGAAGATATTAAATTCACGGGGACAATGAAATTCACTTCTTCGCTCAAGATCAAAGGGGGATTCGAAGGAGAGATCGATTCTACAGGGCATCTGGTTGTAGGTAAAAATGCCTTTATCAAAGCCAATATAAAAGCCGGGAAAATAACCATTTACGGGAAAATAAAAGGTAATCTTGAAGTTTCAGAAAAAGTGGAGATCCTTTCCGGAGCGGCTGTTGAAGGTGATATAAAAACACCTGATCTTGTCATTCAAAGCGGTTGCCGATTTAATGGAAATTGTATCATGACTCCCAAAGAAAAGGTTGCTGCTTCAACAACACATGCCAGAGATGACTCGAAGAAGAAATAAA
>JAFGFC010000078.1 GCA_016931325.1 Spirochaetota bacterium
AATGCTTTAAATGTTAATAAAAACCGTATTTTTTACTATAAATTGCTGAAAATATAACAATATTACGTTAAAATGGGGAAAAACTATGAAATAATTTGCATAAAATTACTTGATATATAATATTTACACACAGTTTTAAAAAAAGATACAGTGTCTTTTTTTTCAAAGCAGAAAGTTTTCTCAAGAAGCAATTTGACATATTTTCTTTTAATATGCAGAAATACACTCCTAAATATACTGTTTAGAAAAAAAGGGTCAATATTTTTTTAAGGAACCTTGGCCCCAGAAATATATTGACATTATTTAAACTATTATGTATTTTTTTCAAAATGCTTGAAGCTAAAGTCAAAGACCTCAAGGACAGATATGATACATTAAAAAGCCTTATCGAAATATTCAAGGTAAGGTTAAAATTAATAGAAGAGATCTCCAAAACCATCAATTCCAACGTGCCTTTAGAAGAGGCGTTAAATGCGTCCATTGAACTGGTCCTCAAACTCTTCAAAGTCCCTGCCGGGTCCATCATGCTGCTTTCCCGGTCCAGAAAATATATGAATGTTTACATTGCCAGTGGCCATAAAGCCGAAGAGATCAAAAAGTTCAGGATCAGCATTGGTGAGGGGATCGCCGGCAAGGTGGCTTTAAGCGGAAAGCCCATGATCGTCACTGATACAAAAAAATCGCCGGATTTCAACCGGGAGATCGGAAAAGCCATTGATTATTACCCTAAAAACATACTCTGTGTCCCCATCAGGATCAAAGAAAAAATTCTGGGCGTTATTGAGATCATGGACAAACCCGGACAGATCCCCTTTAATGATGACGATGTGACACTTTTAACCTCGATCAGTAATACAGTAGGGATCGTGATCGAGAACGTTAACCTGTATCATTTTTCCCGATCAAACGTGGACAGGCTCTCCAAACTGATCGATATTTCCAAGATCATTAATACCACAATGGACCTCAGGCAACTCTTGCAGTATATCATGGACACGGCCAAGATCGTTCTCAAGGCAGAGGGCAGTTCCCTCATGCTCATCGATGAAGAAAAAAAAGAGCTCTATTTCAATATCACAACAGGTAAAGAGGGGAAGATATTGAAACAGATAAGGATCCCCATGGGGAAGGGTGTGGCCGGCCTCGTGGCTTTGAACGGAAAGCCGCTTCTGATAGAGGACGCGCTTCATGACAACCGTGTTTTCCGGGGAGTCGACAAGCAGACCAAGATGACCACCAGGACTATTTTAGCCGTGCCCATGCATGTTAAAAGCAAAGTGGTGGGTGTTCTGGAAGTGATCAACTCGTTGGATAAACCCTGCTTTGATCAGAATGATATGGACCTGTTCCAGGCCTTTGCTGACCATGCCGGCATCGCTATCTATAACCGTGAACTCATCCTGAATCTTCAGGAAGCCAACCGGGAACTGAACCGAAGACTGAAAGAGATATCCGCCATGTATGAGATAAGTGAAAAGCTGGCCAATGAAACAGATCTGGACAAGGTATTTGATATCAGTATCAGAGTCATCAGTGATATCTTCCAGCTGAAACATGTCTCTCTTATGCTATTTGATGAAAAGGACAGGGTCCTGAAGATCAAATCCGCTGTCGGGATCAAGCATGATCTTTTACCCTCGATTAAAAAAAAGTCCGGGGAGATCATTGCCGGCGAGGTTTTTGAGAAGGATAAACCTGTCCTGATCACAGATATGGATAAAGAGCCGCAGTATGGAAAACACAAGCGATCCCGTTACAAAACATCCTCCTTTATCTGTGTCCCCATCAGGCTCAGGGGTAAACCCACAGGGGTCTTGAATGTAACAGATAAAAAAAACGGTGAACTTTTTGATAATAATGAATTAAAGACCTTTATCACCCTGAGCAATCAGATCAGCAAGAACTATGAGAATATCATTTATTATAATGAATTTTTAGAAAAACAGCGTATTGAAAAAGAGCTGGAAATCACGCGGCATATCCAGCAGCATGTCCTGCCAAAAGAATTCCCCAAAATTAAAGGTATCGATGTGTCCGCGACAAGTATTCCGGCCCGTGAAGTAGGGGGGGATTTTTATGATTATATTGACATTAATAATAAAAGTCATGCTTTTTTAATTGCGGATGTTTCTGGAAAAAGCCTTCCGGCCAGTATGTTTATGGCACTGTCCAGAAGCATAACGCGTGTGCAGGCTCATAATCTTATCTCACCGGCCAGGGTTCTGGGAGATTCTAATAAATATATCTACAAAGATTCTGAATCAGGCATGTTCGTTACCATGTTCTATATGGTCGCTTATTTAAATGATAACCGGGTACACTTTGGCAGCGCGGGTCATAATGAGCAGATTTTTTTTGATGCCAGTGAGGATGAATTTAAATTGTTAAAGGTCAAAGGGATACCCCTTGGCATCTCCCCGGACAGCGCATATTTAGAGGATAATATTCAATTCAGAAAAGGAGATATCATTATCCTCTATACAGATGGTGTCACGGAAGCCTTGAACCGTGCCGGTGACGAATTTGGTCTGGACAGGCTGAAAGACATCATAAAAACATCAAAACAGCTGAAAGCCAAGGGGATCTTAAACACCATCCTGAAGGAGATCACGCTTTTTACACAGGGCACTCCTCAATTTGATGATCTCACCCTGCTGGTGATCAAGTTCACAGGGAGCAGCAGTCATAAAATAAACGTACATGAACTCGAAGTAAAAAGTCATACTAAGAATTTAAAACAGATCGGTAGATTCCTGCAGGAGCATTTGAATAATTATAATATAAAAAAGGATATCATTGAAGAGACGATCCTGGCCGTGGATGAAGCCGCCACTAATATCATTGTCCATTCTTATAAAAAAGATCCCCATGGCTATATCAGGGTTAAACTATCCCTGTCTGAAGACCGGCTCATCATATCGCTTTTTGACAATGGCGGTACCTTTAATCCAAAAAAGATAGATACGCCCAATCTCACTAAAAAGCTGGAAAAAAGGCAGCTGGGGGGGCTGGGTATTTATCTCATGAAAAAATTTATGGACGATGTGAGATATTACATCAAAACAACTTCAAGAAAAGAGAATGAAGTAAGAATGATCAAAAATCTGAGAAAATAATTGATTTGATAAAGGAGGATAATCATGGATTTAGATACAAAGATCCCGGAATCTAAAAAAGATGTTACGATCGTCAATTTAAAGGGCAGGCTGGATGTCCATTATTCAACGGAACTGGAAAATGCTTTGAACGCCCTGATCGATCAGGGTAAAAAAAAGATCCTGCTGTCTCTGGCAGATGTTGAGTATCTCTCATCAAGCGGCCTTCGTGTTTTTATTGCGATCAGCCGACGGTTAAAAGAAGTGGGGGGGGAATTCAAATTAATGAAATTGAACGAGACCACGAAAAAGATATTTAAAATAGTTGAATTGATCGATATGTTTGATATTTTCGAAACAGAAGAAGACGCAGTAAAATCATTTTCTTGATATATATATATAAAGAATTCGTAAAATGAAGTGAGGCGACATATTTTTATTAACTTCCACATTAACTAGAGAACAATATAATGATCCCAAAAATATTAATTGTTGATGACGAGAAAGATATATGTGATATCCTGGTCAAAATTTTGAGCACAGCCAACTATATCTGTGACGCGACAACCTCCCTGAAAGAAGCCAAAAAGCTGATCAAGGTCAATTCCTATGATGTGATCATTTCCGATCTTGTCTTTTCAGAGGGGTCAGGAATGGATCTTTTAACTCTGAAGAATGATATCTGTCAGGAAACCATGTTCGTCCTGATCACCGCTTACGGCAGTTTAAAAGTGGCCCTTGATTCATTAACGAAAGGGGCCTTTGATTATATTCCCAAGCCTTTTAAAAATACCGAAGTGCTAATGGTCGTGGATAAAGCGATACAGACCAGGAATTTGATCATTGAAAAAAAAGCCCTGAGAAAAGCGATTGCCGCCCAGGATCAGTTTGGACTGATATATAAAAGTCATCAAATGAGAGAGATCATGGGATTAGCCCGGAAAGTGGCGACAAGCGAAGTGAGAACACTTTTGATCGAAGGGGAAACAGGCGTGGGCAAGGAAGTACTGGCCAAAGCCATACATAAATTTTCTTCCCGGGCGGATAAACCATTTGTGGAGATCAACTGCGCCACGCTCCCGGACACACTTCTCGAAAGTGAACTTTTCGGGTATGAAAAAGGAGCGTTTACCGGCGCGGTCGAGATGAAACAGGGCCTTTTAGAAATCGCCATGGGAGGGACCGTGCTGATGGATGAGATAGGAGAAATATCTCCCCTTCTTCAGGCCAAACTTTTACGTTTCGTGGAGGACAGGACCTTTTTTAGGGTGGGGGGAACAAAAAAAATAACGGCCGATGTAAGGTTAATCGCCTCCACCAATAAAAATCTTGATGATGAGGTTAAAAACCAGAGCTTCCGCAGCGATCTTTTCTATCGATTAAAGGTTATCTCTTTTCGTATTCCACCTCTCAGGGACAGAAAAGATGATATTCTGGCTATTTCCCAGTATTACCTTGATTATTACAATCACCTCTTCCATAAAAAAATCACAAAGATAAAAAAAGAGGTCAAAGATATTTTTACGGGGTATCACTGGCCCGGAAATGTTCGGGAGTTGAAAAATCTTGTTGAAAGGATTGCTCTTTTAACCGATGATGATACTATTACGGTCAAGAATATCCCTTTAGAAATGCTTTCGTTCTTTGGTATCAATGGTCCAACCGGCATAGAGACCATCTCTAAAAAGATCGATACGCTGGAAAGCATGGAAAAAAAATATATAGAAAAAATCCTCAAGGCAACAGATGGCAATCGTTCAAAAACCGCCCTGCTTTTAGGGATAAACCGGAAAACCTTATGGGAAAAGATCAAGCGTTACAAAATTACCCTTTAGCCGTTGAATTGTTACATTATGTAGCATATTATAAATATTGATATATAATAAGTTA
>JAFGFC010000079.1 GCA_016931325.1 Spirochaetota bacterium
GACGGTGCGAACCACCCTAAGAAGTAAGGACCCGGTACTTTGTCTTATTCTGTTTATTACTGGAAATGCTACGCATTTCACAGGAAATTTCACGGGACAGGATGAGGGGAGTGTCCGACCTGCATGAGGCAGGTTGGATCAAATCGCCATGGATGGCATGGATTTGATCAATTCCCAGGGATGGATGGAATCCGATCGGCCAATCGCTCTGTAACATATAACGATCCGTTAATTTTTATTAAAGATCAACATCTTTTTTTTATCTTAGTATCAGGCCTTTTCACACCTCTTTTTCCAAATATAAACACACAATTTCTGCCGGCCTCTTTAGCCTTATACAATGATTCATCTGCCTTCTCTACTAATTCTAAGCGATTTTCACCTTCTGTCAGGCTTGCGACACCCATACTTAATGTTACTTTTAATTTTTTGGTTTTTTTGCCCCTATTATAATCTAGTTTCATATCTTCTGTTTTCTGACATATTTTCAAAGCTGTGGATTCGGCTCCATTACTATCTGTTTCTGGTAATATTATAACAAACTCATCTCCACCATACCTCGCTGCAATGTCACTTATTCTCACATTATCCTTTATCGTATTTGAGACCCTTTTTAATACCATATCCCCTGTTTGATGACCATAATCATCGTTAAATCTCTTGAAATGATCTATATCTATAATAATTAAACTAAGATTTTTTTTATATCTTGATGCTTCATCAACACTCTTCATCAGATAATTATCAAAAAAGATACGGTTATATAATCCTGTTAATCCATCTGTTATGGCTCTCTGATATAATCTGGCATTTTCAATAGAAACTCCAGCCTGGTTCGATATAAGATCCAACACCATCAAATCTTCCTGGCTGAAAAGGCCCGTTACAAGTCGGTTATCCAGATATATCACACCAAGCATATTGCCCCTGGCCATTATGGGAGCGCATAAAACTGACTTTAAACCATATTTAACAACAGAGGATTGCCCCTTAAGTTGTGTATCGGTTCCGGCATCTTCTACTATAATTGGCTTCTTCTCTTTTTCCACCTTCTCGATCAGACTTTGGCTTGAAATAAACGCCTCTCCTCTCAACTGCCCCTTTTCCACATTTCTTATAACTCTGATATCCAAATCCTTATCACGCTTATCATCAGGATATAATAGCAATATCCCCCGCTCAGCTCCCACCATTTCCATGGTCTTATCCATGATCTTTTCCAGCAACTCATCAAGATCAAGTATAGATGAAAGATATCGTGATGTTCCCAGAACAGTAGTCATTCTTCTCTCGACCTTGAGTCTGTCTTGAGGACTTTCTTCAATCGCTTTTTCATCTGGTTTTCCCAGCCCCAATACTTTTGAACATCTTTTTATATATTCGTTTGATCCTATTTCCTTAAATACATTCAATGCTTGCTCCCATTTCAGTTTCGCTTCTTTTTTTTTGCCTGCTTCATTAAGGAATTGGCCATATTCGTAATACCCGACAGCCATTTCAAATTTACGGTCAATTTTATTTGTTTGCTCAATGCTTTTGACAAAGTATCTTTCTGCCTTATTCTTCTTATTGGTCAATGAATAAAATTCTGCCATTACCCTCAGGGCTCTGCCATAATGATTTGCCCAGTGTTTTGTATTTTTAAGTGCTTCCTTGCATATTTTTTTTATTTTGCCGGCATTCTGTTCGATTAATCGATTATCCTTCTTTGTTTTTAATTCTTCAATACTAGCTTTAGCCAGAAAAGAATAGACATAAACAGTATAATCCTTTAGAAAAGTATTATTTTCATATAGCTCTCTGGCTTTTGTTATATAATCGATTGCTTTTTGATAATTCCCTCTTTCTATCTCCAGATATCCCATACGACTTGACATGGAGCAGGTGATAAACCAGATTTTATTATCCAAGCTCTGTTTAAGAGATTTCAATCCTGCATCATACGCTTTGTCATAGAATCCGCTCTCTATGTAGCACAGAGCCAGGTCGGACAGAGCCGCACAGACTCCATAATCATCATTGATCTTTTTACTGATATCCAAATACTGAGTTAAATATTCTAATCCTGTTTGGTATTCAGAAAGATAGACATGCCCCTGTCCCGTTCCCTGCATGATCATTCCCAATTCCCACATATCACCCATTTCCGCGAATTTATCTTCTGCCTGCTTGAAAATCTCCAGACATTTCCTGTATTCACCCTGCCATGAATAACAGTATCCCAGCCACTGTAAACTCTGGGCAACTCCCCATTCATCTTTCAATTCTTTTCTTAATTTCAGAGATCTGTAATGATATCTTAATGCGCCCCTGAATAATGGAATGGCCATCAATAAAGAACCATATCCACCCAATGCTATTCCCGATACTCTATCTTTACCTATACGTGATTCACATATATTGAGCGTTCGAAGTACACTCCTGATAAATTTATTAATATCAGTTAAGATATACATCCAATTCAAAGTTAAATATAGAAAAATAATCTCGGTATCCTTTTTATTGATGTTTCTTCTTTCTTTTTCAATATGTTTCTTGAAAAAAATACCGTGAATTATATGTCTGGTAAGTTCTTTTAGCATGGAAAATATGACTTCGGTCTTATTTTTAGGTAATTTTTCACCCAAAAGTTCCAGTCCTTTTCCTAAATTATCCTCGCATTTTTTCCAGTCCCCCTTTTTAAAATAAGCATTCCCTATTTTCCTGTAAATAACGGCTTTTTCTATTTCCTTTTTCTTATACTTTAATAACTCTGTACATAATTCTATAGATTCATTGCTCATTCCTAAAGTTAAATAGACATCTACAAGTCCCTCCTTTGCCTTAACCCAGATCTCTTCACCTCTTTGACCTTTCTCTTCTAATAATTCTATCCCTATTCTGTAATATCTTATGGCTTCTTCGTTAGCATAATTATCGCTGGCTTTTTCTGCAGCAGGCAAAACATATTCCAGACTTTTCTTTTTATCCCCTGCTTCCGTATAATGATGAGCCAGTTCAAATATCACATTATCTATATCTCCCCGGTTTTCTTCTTCGATCACGCTGGCGACTCTGGAATGTAGACTCTGTCTGTTTTTTTTACTTATTTTCTTATAAAAAGCGTCTCTGATTTTATCATGCACAAATATCTTTTTACCCCTTTCCAGACTCTCCTGGATCAATTGCATATTGATAGCCTCATCCACCAGCCTGACAACCTCTTCCTTTTCCATATCCACAAGAGGATACAGTAACTCAATTTTAAACTCTCTTCCGATTACAGAACCCAGATATAATATTTCACTCTGTTTTTCTGTTAGATCCTCAATCCTTTTAAGGATAATATCGATCATACTGGCTGAAACAGGCATATGTTTTATTTTATTCCAGTCAGCTGCCCAGTAGCCTTTTTTCCAAACTAATCCTTTCTCTTCCACTAACTGTCTTATAATATTAATGACAAAAAATGGATTCCCTCCGCTTTTTTCAATGATATATCTCGTTAATTCATGAGCAATTGATTCACGTTCTCCCAATAATCCTGCTACCATCTTATTTAACCGATCATAAGTAAATGCCTCCAGTTTAATTTCCTCTACCGGATATACTCCCGACTTGACCCTTATTCGATTTAAACTATGATTTTCTCCTACTTCATTGGATCTAAAGGTTCCCAATATCAATACCTTACTATCAGCAATACTCCCCGATATCTCTTCAAGTAATCTTATGGACCCTTCATCCGCCCATTGCAGATCATCAAGATATATGACACCGATCTTTTCCTGCTTGCCAATATTACAGAAAAAATTTGACGCTACCATTAAGAATCTCTGATTTTCTCGTTCAGGATCCAGTTTGACAAGATCAGGCACTTTTCCCAGTATTTCACTCATATTACCATTTAATCTTATGATTATCTCCCCCAATTCTCCTAAAACCTTCTTTATTCTTTTTCTCTCTTTTTCCTGATCATTATGTTCCATATTTTCAAAATGTTTGATATAGCCGTTGATAGCATCCCGGAAAGGTTGATAGGGCATTTTATTCTCCTGATCAAGACACCTACCTCCAATAAATAATCCCCCTTCCTCGTAAACATAGCCACGGAGCTCTTCCACCAATCGGCTTTTCCCTATTCCCGGTTCTCCTCCTATCAAACAAATTCTGCCCTGATTATCCCTGGCTTTATTAAACATTTTTTTTATCTGATTAATTTCGTTTTCTCTGCCAATAAGCCTTGTCTGATAACTGATCTTCACTTTCTGGTCCCTCTCCCCGATCACAAATCCTCGTTCCCCCTGCTGGTATCTTTCAAGATCATATAATAATCCTTTTGCGCTCTGATAACGCAGCTCCTGTTCCTTGTACAGTAATTTCATCACCATTTCTTCAAGTTCAATTGATATGCCAGGCCTTACTTTACCTGGTTTAACCGGTATGATTGCCACCTGCTGATGCAGCATCTTACTTGTCTCTTTGGCTTTAAAGGGTAGTTCCCCGGTTAATAACCGGTAGAATATTATGCCCAGTGAATATAGATCACTTCGTTCGTCTATTCTCTTATTGACTATTCCCGTAGCTTCGGGTGACATATAACCGAATGTTCCAACGACTTCTTCTTCCCCTTTTATATGGCCCAGTTCCATGATAAAGGCCACTCCAAAATCTAACAACATGACCTTGTAATTATTTTTTTTCTTTTGAAGTATAATGTTCCCGGGCTTCAAGTCTCTGTGCAATATCCCCCGACCATGCACGTAATCCAGGGCTTCCGTTAGCTGGTGAATGATATCTATGGACTCCTTGATCCCGAAGGTCCTCCCTTTGTTCAGGATATCTGATAAGCTTGGCCCGGCCAGAGATTCCATGACAATATATGGCACATTCTTATATTCTCCGCTGCTATATAATTTCACAATGTTGGGATGCTTTAATTTACTGACAGCCTCTATCTCTCTTCTGAAGCGTATCACATCTTCTACATATGACGATGTTACACCTTTCTTCAAGAACTTGATGGCTACATTTCTTTTCTTCTGCTTATCCTTTGCCCTGAAGACAACGCTCATACCCCCTTCTCCCAGCCTATCCAGTATCTGATATCTGGAATCAATGATTTCATTTTTTTTGAATTTTAGTTCCATATATTTATTAAATATTGTATAGCAGTTTGAACAAATTTCTCCCCTTCAAATCATAACGAAAAATCATATGAAAGTCAAGATGTTACGACACACAGGAAGTGTGTCGGATCAAATCCACCAGGAGGGTTAGGATTTGATCAACAGCTTGGAAATGTTGGTCGGATTTTTGTCATCTAGGTAACAAGTAACGACCCGGCGACCAATAGGATATTGGGAGGATCTAATCCGTCATGGATGACAGGGATTCGACCGACATTTTGTCATATGTCACGGCAAAAGGTAAGAAGTAATAAGAAGGACCCGGTACTTTGTAAATGGTAAGCTTTCTTCCGTTCAGGTGGCAGTTTTGCTCCGGTTAGGTGGCAGGTTTATTCCGGTTTAGTGGCAGTTTTGAACCGGTATCTGCATCATGTTACAAAAAGTGACAAAATATTTCATATTTTAAGGAATTTTTTAGTGGAAATTTTGTATATAATAAATATGCAAGATAATAAATTTATAAAAATATCCTTGACTTTGTACTCTATTTTGAGTACATTTGTACTCAGATTAGAGTACATTATGCTGGAGATATTACAGATAACAAAATCAAAGATCAGGCGTGATCTTTTAAGCCTTTTTTTTACAAATCCTGTTAAAAAATATTATGTGAGAGAACTGGAACGGATCCTGGACTATTCTGCAGGGAATATCCGGCGAGAGCTTTTAAGACTCCAAAAAGATAATCTATTCCTTACTCAGAAGACGGGTAATTTACTCTATTATTTCCTCAATAAAGATCATCCCCTTTTCACAGAGTTAAAAAGTATTATTGCCAAGACTATCGGTGTTGAAGCCAGTATCAGGAACAGGTTATTATTATTGGACCATATTAAAGTCGCTTTTATTTATGGTTCATTTGCAATGGGAAAGGAAAAAAGCGAAAGTGATATTGACCTTATGATCATTGGGGATCCTGATACGACATTATTAAATGAAAATATAGCCCAACTGGAAAATAAACTGAAACGAGAGATCAATCCTACAATTTATACATTTAAAGAGTTTAAAAACAAAAAAAGTACCAGTGGCTTTATTAAAGACCTGTTGAAGAATCCCAAAATAATGTTAATCGGGAAGGAAGATGATCTTTAATACATCTATGAATACTCTTCTCAAAGAAGGCCTTATAAAAAAATCATCTGTCGATTTCAAAGCGATCACAAGTTTGATCCACAGGGCCTTTCTTGATATTAAAACCGCTGAAAGAAACCTCGATCAGGATGAAGAATGCGCCTATAATTATGCGTATAGTACCATGCTCCGGTGTGGTCTGGCTATTATGTTCAGTGAAGGATTTCGGCCGCAGATCAAGGATAAGCATCTGACCATAGTCAAATTTGCCGGTTCTGTCATTGGAAAAGAGTATAAAGATCTGATCAATAATTATGATTTTATGAGAAGAAAAAGAAACCGCTTTATATATGAGCCTGATATTCCTTGCTCTAAAAAAGAAGCTAAAGATGCCTTGAAGACAGCAAAGGACTTTTTCTATATTGTGCAAAAGCATATTAAAAAGAAAAATCCCCAACTGGAATTCGATCTATAGGATGTAGGTCGGATCAAATCTACTCCCCTGCAATTCAACCCTTAGGAATTTCTAAGACCCCTAGAAATTGCCAAGCAATTTCAGGGGCAAAGCCCTGGAAATGCTCTGCATTTCTCAGGGAATTCCACGGACTGAGTCTCCTTAGAAATCCCAAAGGGATTTCA
>JAFGFC010000080.1 GCA_016931325.1 Spirochaetota bacterium
ATGTTTTCTTCTTTGTATTCTGGTCAAAAAATTTCCTGCCATTTTTCCCTGTTTTAAAATCTATGGAAAAATACTATCATTTTTATTTTCATTTTACCATTACCGGTCTTCCTGAAATTCTCGAACCCGGTCTGCCTGACACCCAACAGTCGATAGAAACCTTTGGAAAGTTGAGCCGGCGATACGGCAAACAAAGAATGATCTGGAGATTTGATCCTATTATCCTTTCGAACAGGATCAACAGGGATCACATTTTTAAACGTTTCAGGGAACTCGCCAGCCGGCTTTCAGGTAAAAGTCAACGTTGTATTATCAGTTTTGTCCAGCATTATGCCAGGGCCAGGGTCAGGTTCAAGGCCCTGCAGAAAAAGCATGGTCTGGTGATTGAGAACACTCCTTTAGAGGAGCAGAGAGAGATAGCGTATCATCTGTCAGGGATCGCTGAACAATATGGTTTTTCCCTTTACGCCTGCTGCCAGGACCATCTGGTTGAAGGACCTATTAAAAAAGCTCATTGCATTGATAAAGAATTCTTTAATATATTTGGCCTGAAGGAGGAACCCTTGGGCCAAAATCCTACCCGAAAAGGATGCGGATGCTTTGACAGCCGTGATATTGGCAGCTATAACACCTGCCCTCACAAATGTGTTTACTGCTATGCCAACGGGAATACCACAAGGATAGATACGTTCTATAATAAATATAAGAATGATAATACATTAAGATATAAGGCTTCTTTAAATTGGTAAAAAATTCAAGCACGTAGGGAACGTTTATAACAATATGATGGTCAAATTTTAACCATCCCTGGTAAATTTGACCCGATGTACTTCCTGTACATCGAACCTTTTAACCTTTTCAGGAAAATTTTGTCTAAAATAATGGATATTTAATATGGATGATGAAAGATCACTGTTGGAAAAGATAAGAAAAAAGGATCAGAATGCCTTGAGCATTTTGATGGACAGGTATGGCAGGAGGTTGTTTTACGTGATCTATCGTTTCACCCTCAACCATGAAGATACAGAAGACATCATGCAGGAGGTCTGGATAAAATTCTATCATCACGCCGATCGATTTCAGGGCCGTTCCTCGTTATATACCTTCCTCTACAGGATCGCCGTGAATACCAGCCTGAACTGGGTCAATAAAAAGAACAGGCTGGAAAAGATGAAAAAATATGTTCCTTTTTTCATTGATAAACGCGATCCGCTGAATGAGGTGCTCAGGAATGAAGAGATGAAAATGCTGAAAAAAGGGATCGATACTCTCAGCAAAAGACAGAAAGCGGTCTTTGTTCTGAGGCAGCAGGAGAATATGAGTTTTAAAGAGATCGCGGATATACTGAAGATCAAAGAGAACAACGCCAAAGTTAATTATCACCATGCCTTGAAACATCTATCGCAATTTTTAAAAAAGGAGGAAATGCTATGAATAATAATGAACGAACCGAAGAGATCTATAAAAAATATTTTGCGTCAGAAGTGACCTATTCCACGCGCTGGAAAGATAAAGTATTTGAAACTCTGCAGGGGAAAAAAAGGTTGCCCCTTTTAAAACCCGCCGTCTCTCTGGTCCTCACAGGGCTTTTACTCATCCTCGGGATGAATCTTTATCGTAATTATTCTTTTATGCAGGAAAAGAACAGGATCAAGGAGATGTTGCTCTCTGAAAATGCTTTCAATTATGTTGTGTCCGAGAATATCGGGACTCTGGTTTCATCTTATCTGAGCGAAGAATCTTTGGGGGAAAATCAGTATGAAGATGCGACATTAACTGACATCTATCAAAGGACAAAAGAATCTCTTTATGACTATCTTGTTATATACAATAACCTGGAGAATGGTGATAAAGCCAGGGTCATTGAAAAAGCCGTTAACGAGGCTACTGAAAAATATATAGATTATTTTGATGAGAATCTTGAGCAGGAGATCATGTAAAATCTTATTTAAAGGAGGACAGTAAAATGAAAAAGATAATAATACCGCTTCTTGTCGCGCTGCTTCTCTGTTCAGGTCTATACGCCAGAGATAAAAAAAGCAAAGTCATGAAAGGCCCCATGATGGAAGAAGGTCCCATGATGCCTGAAGGACCCATGCAAGAAAAAGATATGGAGTCTCATGGATGGTGGAGGTTCCGCCATATCGTTGACCGTCTGGAACTGACGGACGAGCAGGTCGAAAAATTGCACAAGATCAAAACAGAGACCAGGAAAATGCTTGTTGATCTGGGAGCGGAGCTGAAGAAGAAACAGATCGATCTTCAGGAATTGACCTTTGCCGACAAGGTGGATAAAGGCAAAGTGAAAAGTATTGTCAAAAAGATCAATGAGATCAAGTCAGATATCTTTGAAAAGCTGGTGGATACCAAGATCAGGATATGGGAAATCCTGACACCCGAGCAGAAAAAGGATGTGAAAAAATCCCTCATGAGAGGTCCACATAGATTCAAGAAAAGGGAATAATTCCCTCCTCGGACAGGGGCGAATCTTTTTCAGCAAAGAATCGCCCCTGTTATCCCTATTATCAGGTTATCGTTTCAAGTAGAAAGTTAGTATTTTCAGAAAAGGGGACAGGCACCTTTTTGATTGACTTTCTTGAAAAAGTTTATAGTATCTACTTTATGTCGATCGATAAGAAAAAGATAAAAGCCATTATTTTTGACCTGGACGGCGTTATCATTGACAGCGAACCCTGGCAGAAAAAGGCATTTGAAAAAACCCTGAATCCATATGGAATCAAACTGACCCATGAGGAATTCGCACCTTTGATCGGGATAAGGACAATTGAAAATTTTATTTATCTCAAAATAAAATATAACCTGAAAGGCGTTCCGGAAGAGTTGACCCGCATTAAGAATCAGCACTATCAACAGATCCTTGAAAATAAAATAAAACCCCGCAAAGGGCTGCTTCCTCTTCTAAACCAACTTTTCAACCGCTATATTTTAGCCGTAGCCTCCGGTTCGATCAGACAGGATGTCTTTCAAAGCCTGGCTCTTTTAGATCTTGAAAAATATTTTCAATCGATCCTGACCGGAGATGATATCATAAAAGGAAAACCGGATCCTGAGATCTTCATTAAAACATCCCGCAGAATAAAGACCCATCCCACTCATTGCCTGGTACTGGAAGACAGTGAGAATGGGATCAAAGCCGCTAAACAGGCCGGTATGCTGGCTGTCGCCTTGCCCACTCCTTCCACCGTTACCCATGACTTCTCAATGGCTGATCTAATCCTGCATGATCTGAATGAATTGAAGACTATTTTATAAGTACTAGGTTCGACTCATAGGAGGTGAGTCGTGTCGAATTCGTCATGGATGACTGGAATTCGACCAGTACGTGCGACGTTCCAAGTAAGAAAATATTTTTATATTTAGTTAAAGAAAATTTATTCTGATCAAAATGCGTAAAATCAGGTTGGCGTAGATTCCGGCCAGCACGTCATCCATCATGATTCCCCAGGAGCCCTTCATCTTTTCTGCTTTTTTAATGGGAAACGGCTTGGTGATATCAAAAAGCCGGAACAGGATAAAGCCTGAAATAAGGATTTTCAATGCCTCCGGCGAAAGAGAGAAAACATCAATGGTGAAGTTCAATCCCATAAACGTGATGAATATCCCTGCAAATTCATCCAGTACCATTTGAGGGGGGTCACTTTTTTTGAAACACGTTTTTGCCCAATCCCCCCATAGTATTCCCAATATAAAAAAGAGGCTCAACAAAAAGTAAAAAAGAAGAGGATAGGGTTGAACAAATGCAAAAAGAATAGCAGCTAATAAAGAACCGGCTGTCCCGGGAATGACAGGCGTATAGCCGGTGAAAAAACCTGTTATAATGAATTTTTTTAAAAGATCCTTCATGAACGGATAATTCTTTTATTATTCAGTATATAGAGCCAGCCTGAATAAACAGTCAGGGCCATAACGATCATTACAAGCCCCATGGGCAGATAATCCAGGATCAGGCCTGTTCGACCCAGAACGGCCTCCCAAAAAAACCTATGATGAGGCATCTTCACGATCCCCTGCTCCAAAAGCAAGGTTTTAATATTCAACAGTACAAGCGTGGTGATAATGGTCACCATCTGCATCGCTGTTTTCAGCTTACCCGGAAAAGAGGTTGTGACTTCGTTCCCTTTGGTTATGGCCAAAATTCTTAAAAATGTGATGATCAATTCCCTTGACAGGATCACGATCACAGGCCATAAGGGTATCGAACCTGTATGAGAAAGGGCAAAACTGAAAAAGACCGTCAGGATCAAAAGCTTATCAGCCAGGGGATCAAGGAAGCGGCCAAAAGAACTCTCCCATTTATATTTTCTGGCCAGGCTCCCGTCTATCAAATCTGTTAGAGAAGCCAGGACAAAAGTGAAAAGAGCCAGGAGGTGATAAACAAACCTGCCTTTGTAAAAAAAGAACAGAAAAAGCGGGATCATCAATATCCGTATCAGGGTCAGGACATTGGGTATATACCTAAATTTTTTCAGCTTGCAGGTCATAATCATAACTCTCTGTAATTCTTACTCTTAATAAATCCCCTACTTGGACCCTGTCATTATGAATGTTCATAATGATATGTCCGTCGATATCAGGGGACTCCAGTTCACTGCGGGTAAAAGCGATCCCTTCCTCTTTAACGATCTCATCAACAAGGACATGATAGGTTTGATCAATTCGTTTTGACAACCATAACGATGTGATCTCTTTCTGGGCCTGGACCACCTCGTTCATTCTCTTGGAAACTTCGTTATCTGATACTTTGTCCGACAGGCGATAAGCCCTTGTCCCGTCTTCATCAGAGTATTCATAAAAGCCGGCCCAGTTAAACTTTATTTTCCTGATGAACCTTTTCAACTGGTTAAAATGGTCTCTCGTTTCTCCGGGAAATCCAAGAATAAACGTTGTTCTGAGGGCAGCCTCGGGCATCAGGGACCGGATCCTGTCAATCCATTTTTCATAATCATGCAAAGGTCTTTGCATTCTGGAAAGGATATCCCGGGAAACATGTTGAAGAGGCATCTCAATATACGGGCATGTTTTTTTTAACCCCTTGATCGACCTTATCAGGGGAAACAGTCTTTCCTCCGGATAAAGATAAAGCAGTCTGATACGGTAGATCTTTTCTATACTCTCGATCTTTTCTAAAAGGTCAATAAGATTCTCGCCCGTTTCTGTGCCATAACTTAAAAGGTCATGAGCCACCAGAATGATCTCCTTGATCCCTAATTGAGCCAGAAAATTGATCTCTTTCAGGATGGAATCGCTTTTCCGGCTGACAAATTCACCCCTGATAAGGGGTATCATACAGTAAGCGCACCGGCGGGAGCATCCTTCAGCGATCTTGACATAAGCATACGACAGGGGTGTGGTGACAAAACGTTTTGAGAAATCGATCTTTTGAATATGGGATGAATCAGCAAACTGCTTTAACGCTTCGGTTGTGGTAAGATAATGTTTCACTTCAGGGATCGAGCGTTTTAAAATATTTTTATACCTGTTTACCAGGCATCCGATCACAACAATCTCTTTATTCTTAAACCTGGAATATTCCAGAATCGTGTTTATCGATTCTTCTTTGGCTTTGTCAATAAAGCCGCAGGTATTGACCATAATAACATCGGCTTTCCGGGGAGAATCAACTTTTGTAAATTTTTTTTGTCGTGTCAGATGATAAAGGATCAGCTCGGAATCGACAAGATTTTTCGGACACCCCAGCGAATCAAGGTATATCTTCTTTCTCTTCTGCATATCCTTTAAAAAAAAGATCCAACGAACTACGCTCGAAATTCTTCGTTTTATTATATCTATAAACGTCGAACCTCGAACCTCGAACGTCGAACCTTTCTTATTACTGCCAATCTTTTATAATGAGGTTATATATATTATCGTCGTACTGGTCCTTTTCCCATTTTATTACTTTATTGGCGATCTCTCCCCGTCTTCCGAGTTTTTGCTCTTTGCCATTAATTTTGGCCACGATCCCGCCGGCATTCCCGATCTTTAACTGCATAACATCCCTGGCTTCAAAATAGACCTTGTCTCTGGGATAATAGATCTTTCCATCCTGCTCCCTGCCGTCCAGAAAAGATTTTATATAAGTCCTTTCGCGGACAACGGCCTCGAAAACGATCTTTCTTTTTTCAGGAGGGATAACCTCACCTTTGGCCTTTTCTTTTTTTACATTTGTTGGACTGGTTTCAACGGCCATGTTGGTATCTTCTGATACGGCAACAATAAACGGATGCAATTTTTTGACAGAAGCATTGATCAGGTCATGAGCCATGGAATTTATCTTCACACTGATATCCTTCTCTCCGTCAAGGTCAAAATCAAGCGACTGCTCTTCGCCTGGTACAAGCTGCATGTTGATATCATTAAAATGGAACGAGATGGTCTGCTTTCCTGCTTCTTTCTGATTGGAAGAAACATTAATATCCATTGCCGGAGTTAACTGCTCGAACATAATGGTATGAAAATTTTCACCCAGCTTTATTTTATAATATTCGGAGAATCCAAAATCATATCTTAAAATATCCTGATCAAATTCAAGATATTTTATTTCTGACAGGTCAGTATAAATGGCTTTTTTCTCAGAGCTGGAAACATTGATAATAATGCTTCTCACAAGGATAATGAACAACACAAGGAAGATCAAAGCGGAGACAACACCGACGATCAGTATCGGATTGATAACGATCCGGTCTTTGATCTGAGCAGGGGAGAAGGGTTTCTGGTCAAGGTCTTTCTTGCGCTTTCGTTTGGCGCCCAGCTGATGTTCTCTTATCTCGATGACCTCTATGGGTTCAGCGTCCAGCCTCTTCCTTGACCTTTTTTTTGTTTTTAACAATTCACCGGCTTTATCCATTATACTGGGAAGGGCTTCTTTTACCCTGTCTTTCCCTTTCTTTGTCTTTTCTTCTTCTTCAAAATAAGCGGACTCGGTTTTCTCCCTGAAAGGGGTCTCGATCTTCATCGATTTATATTGGCTGACGACTTCAGAAGGAACAAGTCCCAGAGCCCTGGCATAATTTCGGATAAATCCGATAATATAGGTCTCACCGGGGAAGATCGTATAATCGTCCGATTCGATAGCCTTTAAATAATTGATCCCGATCTTTGTTTCTTCTGATATATCGTTGAGAGATAGTTTCCTCTTCTCACGCTCTTTTTTTAAAATATTTCCGACTGAGGCCATGAATTTTACTCCTTTCTCGTGTCAAAAAGTAAGGGATTGATAATAGCTTGTGTGTTGACAGGCAGATTAAATTCAAACTCGTGCTCCGTAAGATTTTTATTGATCTTGATCTGGTTAAAACTGATCGTAATGGTGGTACCGCCGATGGTTTCTGCTTCTGCTTTTACAATAAGCCAGTATTTTGAAACCCATAACTTTATCTCTTTAAATTCTGAAAGACTTTCTTTCGGTTCAAGTTTCAGGACATAATAAGGCATATCTCCTATCATAATAGGCTTGTTACTTTTGGCAAAGGAAAAATTATATTTTGACCTTAGATAATAAAGGGATGTTTTTCCGCTTATAAAAAAGGTGGAACGATACTGTGTCTCCAGCCTCTGCTCGCCAACAACATTCAATTCAGGGATATAGATCTTTAACAGCTTGCCGTCAGAAAAAATGATCTGGTCCTTGGGCCATTTATATATCATGATAAATGTATCCGGCCTTCGGTATTTGATCTCACCTGATGATTTTTTCAGATTACCCTCAACAACAGCCTTGATACCGAAATTAGCCACAAACGTCTTTATAGACTCAAATTTCTTGACCATTTTGTCCACAATATCCTGCACAGTGGTTATTTTTGGTAATTCCTGCTCGTCTTCATCCGTGAAAAGGACGATGGGAGCAAGAAAACATAACATTAAAAAAACAACAAGGAACTTTTTCATAATTTATCTATATAAACCTCTCTTGGTTTACTGCCTATCTGAGGCCCGACAAGTCCATCGGACTCCATCTGTTCGATGATCCTGGCAGCCCTGTTAAACCCTATCTTTAATCGCCTTTGCAAATAAGAAGCGGAAGCTTTTTTCGTCTGCTTGACAACCTCTCTGGCTTGCTGATAGAGAACGTCATGCCGCTCATCAGACTCCTCGATCTCCTTTTTCTCGATCTCTCTGACGACTTCACCGAGGTTAATATACTCAATTGGTTCTGTATTTTCAACAATAAAGTCAATAATTTTTTCTATTTCTTCTTCTGTGATGAACGTGCCCTGAATACGATGCAAGCCTACTTTACCGGTAAAGGAAAGGAGCATATCACCCCGGCCTAAAAGCTTTTCCGATCCTATCCCGTCTATGATCGTCCGGGAATCCACTCTTGAGGCTACCTGAAAAGCGATACGAGAAGGGAAATTCGCTTTAATAATGCCGGTTATCACATCAACAGACGGTCTCTGTGTGGCCAGGATCAGATTGATGCCGACAGCCCTGGCCTTCTGTGCCAGTCTCACGATCAGATCCTCGATCTGGTTGGCCACTGTCATCATCAGGTCAGCAAATTCATCAATAATGACGACAATATAGGGTAATTTGGGAAACTCTTCTTCTTTCTTGTGTTTTTTCGATATCTTCTCATTATATTTATCTATATCCCTGACAGATAATTCGTCCAGAAGATAGTACCGACGGTCCATCTCTTCAACAAGATATTTTAAGACCAGGACCGATTCTTTGGGATTGGTTATCACTTCCGTTAAAAGATGCGGTATGCCATTATAGATCTTGAGCTCTACCATTTTCGGGTCGATCATGATGAATCTCAGCTGATCAGGAGACGTATTATAAAGGAATGTGGTAACGATACTGTGAAGGCAGACGCTTTTTCCTGATCCTGTAGCCCCGGCGATCAAAAGATGTGGGCAATCCCTGAGATTGATCTTGACCGGGTGACCGGCAATATCCTTCCCCAGCGCGATCTCAATAAGGTGATAGTTTTTTTGAAATTCATTCATGCTCAGGATATCACCCAGAGTGACCGTGGCTCTTATCTGATTCGGCACCTCCACACCCACAGCGGCTTTGCCCGGCACAGGAGCCACGATCCTGACACGTGAGGCAAGGGAAAGGGCGATATTATCAGCCAGGCCGGCTACTTTGCTCACCTTGATCCCGGGAGCCAGCTGCAGCTCATACCTTGTGATCACCGGGCCTCTGGAAATATTCACCACTTTAGCTGATATATCAAATTCCTTGAAAGTTGATTCCAGGCGCCTGGCCGTCTCATAGGTGCTTTTTTCAATACTTTTCATATCGAACGGTGGCGAGGTCTTCAAGAACTCCAATGGGGGAAATTTATAATCTGAAGGATAAGACCTTTTTTCCTTCTTGACTGATTTATCCTTGAATACAACGATGTTATCCTTACTCTGAACAGGGGGTTTTTCTTTCTTCGGTTCCAATATCTCCTGCGGTTCCTGCCCTTGTTGACTTTTCTCTTCTCCAAGAACAACTTTCTCGAATAGAGGAGGCCTTTCTTTCACATCATCGATCATCCTGGAAGTAAAAAGAGTTTTAAAGAATTCAATAATTTTAATAAATCCTTTGGCAATGTCCTTGAAAAGAGTCAGAACCTTCTTAATGGAGAAATTGGTTGTCAACATCAGAGAAAAAAAGATGCAGGTGATGGAGACGATATATAATCCTGTCAGTCCTATGTAACTCTTCAGGTTCACACTGATATACAGGCCAACCGCGCCCCCGCTTTTGATCAGATCGAACGGTGTTCCTTTGATAACAGAGAAGCTGGAAAGAACGGCAAAGGTGATCATAAAGATAAAAATGCCGGACAGAACAAATGAAGCGTCCCCTATCTCTTTCCTTATCAGTATATACCAGCCGCTCATGATAAAGATCACGGGAATAAAGTAGCTGGCTTTTCCCAGCGCCAGGAACAACAGGGATGAAAAAAAAGCCCCTATGATCCCGCCCCAGTTCTTGACAGGACGGACAGGGGGAGTCGTAAAGAATCCGGAATCAGATGTTTTAAAGCTGAACAGGCTCAAGAAAATCAATATTCCCCAACCTATCAAAAAAAGGGCAAAAATGTCCCACAGTATCTTTTTCTTTCTGGTCTGTTTCTCTTTTTTATTCATAAAAATATTGAATAAACTTATAAATTATGGACCAAACTGTCAATAAATTTCTTGACGAAAAGAATTAATGTATTATTTTACACCTTACATTAAAAGGACAGAGATTGTTGTCGGCTTTGTCTTTAAAGGAGCTATTTTATGGATTTAACGAATATACTTTTTTATTTGGCGCCGATGGGGTCAATGCTCGGTCTGGGGTTCGCCTATTACTTTTATAAGCAGATGAAGAAAAAATCCGAAGGCGATGCTTCAATGAAAAAGATCGCCATGTACGTAAGAGAAGGGGCCATCGCTTATTTAAGGCAACAGTATAAAGTGGTGGGCATATTCTTCCTTGTGGCAGCCGGGCTTTTTTCTTTTCTGGCTTATTATTTAAAAGTACAGAACCAGTTCGTTCCTTTTGCCTTTCTGACCGGAGGCTTTTTTTCCGCTCTGGCCGGTTATCTCGGGATGAGAACCGCTACAGATGCTTCTGCCAGAACAACCCATGCGGCAAAACATTCTTTAAACAGCGCTCTGCAGATCGCTTTCCGTTCAGGGGCTGTCATGGGATTGACTGTGGTTGGCCTGGGGCTTTTGGATATCTCTTTATGGTTCATGCTATTGAACTGGTTTATCGATAAACAGATCTTTGGACTCGTCATTCCTCAAGTGGAACGTTATCATTTCATTACTACCACCATGCTGAGTTTCAGCGTGGGCGCTTCGCTTCAGGCCCTCTTTGCCAGGGTAGGCGGCGGAATCTATACGAAAGGGGCTGATGTGGGAGCGGACCTGGTCGGCAAAGTGGAAGCCGGGATACCGGAAGATGATCCCAGAAATCCCGCTGTTATTGCTGATAATGTGGGAGACAATGTCGGCGATGTGGCAGGCATGGGAGCCGATCTGTATGAATCTTATTGCGGATCTATCCTGGCTACAGCCGCTCTGGGTGTGGCAGCCGGTTTCGGTCTCAAAGGCATCATACTCCCCATGGTCATTGCGGGCCTTGGCGTTGTGGCTTCCATTATCGGTATCTTTGCGGTTCATACAAAAGAAAAGGCAACGCAAAAAGAGCTTTTAAAAGCCTTAAATAAAGGGATTACGCTGTCAGCTGTTTTGATCTTTGCCTTTACATTTCTTCTCACGTATCTGATCCTGCCCGAAAATATGGGTGTGATCGGTTCGATCCTGACAGGCCTTGTGGTGGGTATCATTATTGGAAAATCAACAGAATACTATACCTCTTCAGAATTCAAACCGGTCAAAGATGTGGCTGAAAGTTCACAAACCGGGCCGGCTACGGTTATTATCCAGGGAATGGCTGTAGGCATGATCTCTACCGTTATACCGGTTGTTACCATCGGTGTGGGTATTATCGCCAGTTTCGCTTTTGCCGGTGGATTTTCCTCTATTGGAAAAGGGCTCTATGGCGTGGGTATTGCTGCCGTGGGGATGCTCTCCACTCTGGGGATCACGCTCTCAACAGACGCCTACGGTCCCATAGCTGACAATGCCGGCGGTAACGCTGAAATGACCAAGCAAAAAGCTTTTGTCAGGGAAAGGACAGATGCGCTGGATGCTCTGGGTAACACGACGGCGGCTACAGGAAAAGGATTCGCCATCGGATCGGCGGCGCTGACCGCCATGGCTCTGATCGCAGCTTATATCGAAGAGGTCAAAGCCGGTCTTAAAATGGCGGGGCAGACTGTCTTAAAGGTCGGAGACAAAGTCATAGAGATCACCTCTGCCAATATCATTGATTTCATGAATGTCTATAATGTTCATCTGATGAATCCCAAGGTCATTGTCGGGATATTTATCGGCGCCATGCTGGCCTTTGCGTTCTGTGCCATGACCATGCGGGCTGTCGGCCGGGCTGCTTTTGCTATCGTTCTTGAAGTCCGCAGGCAGTTCAAACAGATCAAAGGCCTGTTGAAAGGCAAAGGCAAAGCGGATTATGCCAGCTGTGTAAAGATCTCAACGCTATCCGCTCAGAAAGAGATGATGTTCCCCTCGCTGATGGCTGTTCTGACGCCTGTGGTAATAGGCATAATACTGGGAATACCCGGTGTTATCGGCCTTTTAATGGGAGCCCTGGGATCCGGATTTGTTCTGGCTGTTTTTATGGCCAATGCCGGAGGAGCCTGGGATAATGCTAAAAAATATATTGAACAGGGACATTATGGCGGAAAAGGTAAGGCCAATCATAAAGCCGCTGTTGTCGGAGATACAGTAGGTGATCCTTTCAAGGACACCTCGGGTCCATCGCTTAATATCCTGATAAAACTGATGAGCATGGTGTCTGTTATCTTTGCCGGCTTGATTATCAAGTATGGTGATATTGTGGGCAAAGTTGGTGAAAAAATAAAATGAAAAATCTATCAGTTATTATTCTGGCTGCCGGACACGGCACAAGGATGAAGTCCCAGCGGCCAAAGATACTGCATGCTGTCGCCGGGAAACCCATGCTTCATTGTATCCTTGACCAGCTTAAGGTTTTAAATCCTGATAAAGTGGTTATCGTGGTAGGGTCCAGGGACGCCATGCAGAATTTCTCTCATTACCGGCATATCAAATGTGTTCTTCAAAAGGATAAAAAAGGGACAGCCCATGCCGTGATGCAGACCGAAAATGAATTCAGGAACTACTCGGGCAATATTCTCATTCTGAACGGTGATGTGCCCCTGATCACGGAAAGGACATTGAAAAATCTGATCACACAACACAAATCAAGCTATGCCGTGCTCTCTATTCTTACGGCCATAGTAAAAAATCCTTTCGGGTATGGCCGTATCATCCGCAAACAGAATGAGGTGATCCGTATTGTAGAGGAACTGGACGCGGATGATCATACCAAAAAGATCAAGGAGATCAATGCCGGTACGTACTGCTTTAAATCCAGCTATCTTTTCAAGGTATTACGCAGTATTAAGAAAAACCCGCATAAGGGTGAATTCTATCTGACGGACGCTATAGAGATATTGAATCATGAGGGGGCCAAGATCCATCCCATGACCATTGAAGACAATGATGAGATCCTTGGGGTCAATACCCGTTTTCATCTGGCGCAGGCTAATATGATCATGCAAAGGCGGCTTCAGAAAAAATTAATGGATAAGGGTGTCACCATCCTGGATACGAATAACACCTATATTGAATATGACGTTGAGATCGGTCAGGACAGTATTATCTATCCTTTCACGTTTTTATACGGGAATACGAGGATCGGTAAAAATGCCTCCATAGGGCCTTTTGTTCAGATCTATCATACCGGGATCGGGGATAATGCCAGGATCTTTCAGTCAACCATCATGGAAAGTCAATTAGGGGATAATATCCATATTGGCCCTTATGCTCATATCCGTGACAACTCTATCCTGAAAAATGATGCCCAGATAGGCAATTTTGTAGAGATCACCCGTTCTAACGTGGGTGAAAATACACGGGCTTATCATCTCAGTTATATCGGGGATACCGAGATCGGGAAAAAAGTAAATTTTGGCGCCGGCATCATCACCGCCAATTTTGACGGGGTCAGAAAGAACAAGACAAAAATAGAAGACAATGTTTTTATCGGCAGCTCCACCACTATTATCGCTCCGGCTGTAGTGAAAAAAGGTGAACATATTAAGAGCGGTTCGATTATTGAAGGCGGGAAAAAAGGGATCTCACGGAAAAAAAGAAAATAGAATTCAATCCTGCTTTTTAAAGTACAATTCCACTGTGTCTCCCCCACTTAATAACCGGATTACAGGGATAATTATTTTTTTCAGGAAATTGTTCTTGATGCCCATTCTTTCAGGATGAATCCCGGTTATTCGCCTGGCTTTTAGAGAATATCCGAATTTTTTTAAAAGTATCTTTAAGGATCTGATGGTAAAATCATAAAAATGATCATCAGAATGGTGAAAAAGCCAGCCCATCCTGTTGAACCGGTAGAAAATTCCATTCCCGTGCGGGCAGGATAAGGCTATCATCCCGCCTTTCTTCACATGCGAAGTTATGGTCTTTAATACAGATCCGGGATCAGGGAAATGTTCTAAAACATACCAGAGGGTCATGATATCAAATTGATGTTTGAATTGATATTTAAGAACAGAGATCTTTTGAACGTCCAGTTTTAATTTTTTCCGGGCATAGTCAGCCGCATTTTTTTCGATCTCTATCCCGCTTACCTTGAACCCTCTTTTTTCAGCCCGCTTGAGAAAAAAACCATAGGCGCATCCGATATCAAAAAGTTTTTTTCCTTCCGGTTTGATAAATCTTGATATCATATCCAGCCTTTTATCGGCCAGACTTTCAATGTTCTTCCTGTCTTCCAGATAGGTCTTTCCGTACTGTTCCTTATATTCTTCCATAAAATATCCGTCCTGATAGATCCCGGCCGGGAGAGGAGGCTTTTTTAATACCAGATGTTTGGCGCCACAATGCCGGCATTCCACTATCTTTTTCCCAAATTGATTCAAGATCAGGTCTACTTGGCCTGAGCATATCCTGCACGTCTTTTCCCGGATCGGGTCAATGCCCCTTATAAACGCTGTTACCAGTTTTATGATCCTTTGCCCATTGTTCTTCATATCCAATGAGATCTTTTCACGTTTGGCAGGTTCGAGTTTTAAAAAAGAGAATAATTTCTTCATGAACAGGGGGAAAGGCCAGGTTCCCAGATGATAAAAATATTCATGAAAATTATGTTCCAGCTTTGCGTGATAAAAGCTATTGTTGAATAGCCCCACATTCCTGTTAAAAAAAACACCTTCAAGGGCTGTCAGGCCAAAAGACGTGATAATATACTGACTTTCAGCGATAAGCTTGTACAGGGAGGAGGGAGAACAGACCAGAGTATAAGTAAAGCGAAATTTAGTCAAAAGATATTTTTCGATCTTTCTAATATGGGATGTTTTAAAATATTGCCCGATAACGATCTGAACCGTCAGAGGGTCGTTTAACCTGTTCAGTTTTTTCAAGACTTTTAATGTCAGGTTTCTTGGATCACTGTTACCGAACGTTACAAGGACATTCCCTTTTGAAGGTTCTGTAATATAATGCGATAAAGTGGCATTAAGGGGAAAAAGACCGAAACTGGAATAATAATATTCATGGGGCCTGAAATTTCTTATCTTCAAGGGAGTCAGGGTATTGAGATAAAGAACAGGCCTTTCACTTTTGAACATCTTTTTCGAGTCAATGATGATCAGAAGACAGAGAGAGGACAGTTTTTTAATCAAGCCGGCATCATGCTGGAAATGATCGAGGATCACAAGTTTGACTTTGTTCCTTTGAATGAACAGGAACAGCTCATCTTGTGAAGTAAAATTGATCGAAGGGATCCGGGAAAACCGGTATTCTTTTTTCAGGGGGGGGACGATATTGGCCAGAATGCAGTTATATCTGGTTTTAAGAATATCATATAACGTCAGGATCCTTTTGAGATGCCCGTACCCTATTTTTTCGTTAAACTGTGCTGAAAATATAATATCGATCTTCATTTACGCCTGAGTAATTTCTCCTGCAATTTTTTTATCCGGCTGATCTGTTTCTTCCTGGCGGCAACATCGATCTCGATCTCTATTTTTAAATAATCCCCGTCTTTTGAACCTTTTGGCAGGAATTTTTTAGGAATCTCCATGAAGAATTTCCCCTCCACTTCCAGAACAGCTATTTTTCCTTCACACCGGTCTATTACCGCTCTCATGATATCCCCCCTTTATTATTACACATTACAGATTACAAATTACAGATTATAAGAAATTCCTATTAATACCCTTACAGGCACCCTGTCTGTAATCTGGAATCTGAAATATTTTTTTGTTCCAGCCTTTTCTTTATCATTTTCATTAAATAAAACTGTTCCCGTTCAGCCTCATCAAGACGTTGTTGAATGTACTGGACGGTCTCTTTATAATCAGGTATGGCAATTTTTTCCAGGGCATTCACTTTCCTGATCGTGCGGCTCACTTCCCGGGCCAGACGTATCAGGGAGATCCGGGTCTGAGCCAGCTCCCCTATTATCTTTAATGTCTCTTTGAAATTGAAGATAGCCTCATCCACCCAGAAGTTTGTATCAACAAAGCTGAAATAAGGAGGATTTTCTTTATATGTGACATTCACTATGGCCAGGGGTACTCCCATGACCTTTCTCTGGGAGATTGAAATATTGTGTTCAATCTTAATGGTGCCGGCCAGCAGGTTTAAATTCTTCCTGCCATGATTCCGCACGGCCATCTGCAAAGATTGGAAGGCTTTTTTAAGATAATCATCCAGCTCGGTCTCCAGGCGTTTGGCGCGGTCTATAATACCCATTAATTCCACGATCAGGATATTTCGCTTCTGGTCTAAAAGTTCGAATCCTTCCTGGGCTAATACAAGTTCCTGTTTGAGCCTTAAAAGATTGGTCTTTGTCGGCGGCACTTCGTATCTGGCCATAATGAAACCCTTGTTTATAGTTCTTCGTTCATGGTTCTTGGTTCTTGAAACTAAAAACTATGAACTGTGAACGAAAAACTAATATGATTATCCCGCGAAATATTTCAATATCTCTTCTTCTGTCAGTCTGTTCAATTCTTCCTGCGGGAGATGAGCAAGGACCTTCCACCCCATATCCAGTGTCTGCTCAATGCTCCTGTTCTCATACTCATCCTGAGAAAGGAATTCACGTTCAAAACTTTCTCCAAATTTTAAATACTGGTGATCCAGGGGCGTCAATTCCTCTTCTCCAATAACAGAGGCCAGGGCCCTGACATCTTTCACCCTGGCATAGGAAGCAAACAACTGAGAAGCCAGATGAGGATGATCCTCTCTTGTCAGATCTTTTCCAATGGAATCTTTCATCAGTCGTGACAGGGAAGGCAATCCGGCCACCGGCGGATAGATACCCCGATTATGCAGGTCTCTTTCGAGAACGATCTGTCCTTCTGTAATATAGCCGGTGAGATCAGGGACAGGATGGGATATATCATCATTGGGCATGGTCAATATTGGCAGCTGTGTAATAGAGCCTTTTGAATCTTTCAGCATGCCTGAGCGTTCATACAGACTGGCCAGATCACTGTAAAGATATCCGGGATAACCTTTTCGTCCGGGTATCTCACCCCTTATCGTTGAGATCTCTCTTAACGCTTCGCAGTAATTTGACATATCTGTCATAATAACCAGGACATGGTAACCCAGGTTAAACGCTAAAAATTCAGCAAAGGTCAGAGCGCAGCGGGGGGTGATCAGTCTTTCAATCGAAGGGTCGCTGGCCAGGCTTAAGAACATGGTCACGTTCTGCAAAACTCCGGAATCCTCAAAATTTTTTATGAAATAATGAGCCACGTCATTCTTGACACCCATGGCAACAAACACGATAGCGAAATCCGATCTTTCTCCTACGATCTGGGCCTGGCGTGTGATCTGCGCCGCCAGTTTATTATGGACCAGACCGCTTCCTGAAAAAATAGGCAGCTTTTGACCTCTGATCAATGTATTCATGCCGTCAATAGAAGAAACGCCGGTTTGAATGAATTTTCTGGGATAAGTTCTGGCTGTGGGATTGACCGGGTCACCGTTCACGTTGCGGTACTCTCTCGAAACAGGATAAGGCGCCCTGTCAAGCGGTTTCCCGGTACCTGAAAAGATACGTCCCGTCATCTCTTTTGTGACCGGGATCATCAGGGGTTTATTCTTGAACCTTGCTTTTGTACGCTTTATGTCCAATCCCATGGTCCCTTCAAAGACCTGGACCACGACCGCCTCTTTGGATGTGTCCAGGACCACGCCGGAAAGGATCTGCCCGTTTTTATCCTCTACTTCCACAAACTCGTTATATCCGATATTGTGTGTCTTTTCCAGTATAATAAGAGGGCCCACGATCTCTTTTATGCCAATATATTCTCTTCCGTCCTGCATGTTTTCACGTTCGACGTGCGACGTTGCGACGTTCGACGTTAAAAAGACATTTTAAAATTACGTCGAACCTCGAACGGGGTAACGTCGAACCCTCTAAGAGAGCATTCGCTCCACCTGTTGTAAAAGCGTTTCATATTTATCCAGTTCATCGTTGGAATAATTAAACTTCATTCTGAGTATCTTTTTATAAACATCCAACTCTTTTATCTGCAAAAGGGTAAATCCCCTTTTTAAAAGTTCCGCCCCATGCTGGTAGAATCTTACAATGATCTTTAACATAAAAAGCTGCCTTTTGACAGTCGAATACATATCTATTTGATCAAAAGCATTTTGCTGTAAAAAGGCGTTTTTGAACATCCGGCAGGACTCGACAATAAATTTTTGCGAATCAGGCAGAGCATCCGCCCCCACCAGTTTAATAACCTGTTGTAATCTGACTTCTTTCTGTAACAGTTCCATGATCTGACTCCTGAAAAGGCTCCACTGCGGGTCAATATTCTCATCCCACCATTTCCCTATTGTATCCAGATATTCACTGTATGAATCAATCCAGCTGATAGCCGGATAATGCCTTTCGTTGGCCAGATGTCTGTCCAGAGCCCAGAATGTTCTGATAAATCTTTTTGTATGCTGGGTGACCGGTTCGGAGAAATCACCGCCTGGAGGGGACACAGCGCCAATGATGGTCACCGAGCCGTTCTGACCGGAAAGCGTATTCATTTTCCCGGCCCTTTCATAAAATTCAGCCAAACGGGTAGCCAGATAGGGAGGGAATCCTTCTTCTGCCGGCATCTCTTCCATCCTTCCTGAAAGTTCCCTCAAGGCCTCGGCCCATCTTGATGTTGAATCAGCCATGACCGCCACATCATACCCCATATCGCGATAATATTCGGCAATTGTAATCCCTGTATAAATACTCGCTTCCCTGGCAGCCACCGGCATATTGGACGTATTGGCGATAAGAATGGTCCTGTTCATCAAGGGCAGATCAGAAGCCGGATCTTTCAGTTCAGGAAAGGATAAAAGGACATCTGTCATTTCATTTCCGCGTTCGCCGCAACCTATGTAAACGATAATATCAGCATTGGACCATTTTGCCAGCTGTTGCTGAACCAGGGTCTTTCCGGTACCGAATCCTCCGGGAACAGCGCAGCATCCGCCTTTGGCAACAGGAAAAAGCGTGTCAATCACTCTCTGACCGGTAATAAGGGGAGCTGTAGCCGGGACCCTGTCCCGGACAGGCCTGGGTTTGCGGATAGGCCATTTCTGGAGCATGCTGATCTCTTCTGTTCCCGTTTCTGTCTCAACCCTCGCTATGGTCTCTTCAACGGTGAACTCGCCTTTCTTTATATCCTTTATCTTTCCCTGCAAGGGAGAAGGCAGAATGATCCTGTGCGTAATGATCTTTGTTTCCTGGACAGTCCCTAAAACCGTACCGGGTTTTACGTTCTCCCCTTTCTTAACCAGGGGAGCAAAAGACCATTTCTTTTTTCTATCCAGAGCCGGAAGTTGAGTTCCTCTTTTAATAAAGAATTGATGGATCTTTTGGATATCTTCCAAAGGCCTCTGGATCCCGTCAAATATATTTCCCAAAAGTCCCGGTCCCAGTTCAACACTCAACGGCATCCCAATTCCGTATATCGGATCGTCCGGTCTGATCAGAGTCGTGTCTTCATAGACCTGAATGGTGATGATCGCGTCTTCGATCTTGACGATCTCACCGATCAAATGCTCTTCTCCTACCTGCGCGGTATCAAGCATATTGCAGCTCGTGATAACTTCGCCCATAACCACAGGTCCGTTCACACGCCTGACTTTGCCTATTATATTTTCCTTTTTCATTTTTTAAACAGGGTCTCGTGGACCAGGATCAGAAATTCTTCTTTCATACGGTTAAACCGGCTTTTCAATGTATTATTATACATCAGCCCTTTGTTTTTACATTTCACCATGACTCCACCCTGGCCATGATCCTCAAATTCAATATCCCTGTCAGAGATATCAAATCCTTTTTCCTTTAACAGACCCGATATTTTTTTTATATCCAGTTTTTCCCTGTCTTTTTTATCCAGTATGATCTTGATCTGTTTTTCATCGATTCCCTGCAAAGCCTCCTGCAAAAGATCCATTACCAGGTCCTGATATTTTTTTTCATTTTTAAATAAATCTATTTTTTTCTTTAATTCGTCCATTATCATATCAGTTATTTTTTGCTGTTTTTTTAAATGAATCCTGTTGATCTCCAGAGTCAGGCTGGAAAAGATACGTTTCTTGAGATCTTCCTTTTTATCCTGCGCTTCTTTTACAATCCTTCGCGTATGGATAACAGATTCTCTTTCGGCTTTTTGTAATCTCTCTTCCCTGTATCGGCCTACTTGTTCTTTTAAATGGTCTATTTTTTCAGACGTCTCTTTTTCCAGGCTTTTTAAAATATTTTTAATATTTCCGTATACTTCCATTGTCAGATCTTTATCCCCACCGATTTTCTGATAACTTCCTCAACCGATATCCTTTGTTCTCTTGAACCGCTTCTATCAGGAATTTTAATGATCAATGGTAAGGTTTCCTTGTAAGTATAATCATCAATGAATCGGGCATGGGGAGAGGCCAGTTTTTCCGTGATAATAATGACTCCCACCCGTGGAGTGGAGATATATTTTTTTAAAAACTCTAATGTTTGTT
Source organism: Spirochaetota bacterium (assembly GCA_016931325.1). GTDB lineage: Bacteria > Spirochaetota > JAHITG01 > JAHITG01 > JAFGFC01 > JAFGFC01. The sequence goes on from JAFGFC010000080.1 coordinate 20,673, forward strand.
CTTCTGTCCTGGCTATTTTGCCTTCCACACCGGCCAGGGAGAACCCCAGCACAGTTTCTTCATCACCGATGACCACATATTGCATGTTATATTCTTAACCTAATTTTCCCAGGATCATCATCCCTATAATGAGCCCGTAAATAGCGATCCCTTCAGCCAGAGCCACAAAAATAAGAGCCCGTCCAAAGAGTTCCGGTTTTTCGCCCAGGGCTCCCAGAGCCGCGGCGCCGACATAAGCCACAGCGATTCCGGCTGCCACGGAACCCAGGCCAACCACTATGGATGAAGCAATAAAACCCCAGGTCACCACTTTCGTATCGATCTGGCTGATAGCCGGGGACTGCGTCTGTGAGACACCCTGGTTGGCAAACGCTTTAAATGTAAAAGTCAAAAACAACATTAAAAGAATTATAAAAAAGGTGACAGCCGTTATATTTACAATCTTTTTAAATTTTTTTTGTAAATTATTCATGGGTTGACCTCCAATTTAGTACCCGTCTGACATGGAACGACGAACATCGCGTTTATAAAGATCATCATAGTAAAAACCTCTATTCTTCAGCTCTTCCTTTTTCGATTGAGGGAACGGAACAAAGCGCCAGAAGATCATTCTGACATCTTTGTGCAGCTTTTGTCTTCCTTCCCATTCCTGTGTGATCCATATAATATAATCGTTTATAAATTCGTCCTTGATATTCCCTTTTAATTTATTTTCCGTAAAATAATTATAATACTTACCGGTGATGCCTTCTTCCATCCACCGGTAGCTGGCGTATTCTTTCGCCACCTGCCATCTCAGATCACCCAGAGCGCATAACAGGGCCAGCCTGACAAACCGGGGATAAAGGGGGATAGCGATACGGCCACGGCTGGTGGCTCGCTGCCTGGTGTCAAACGGCTCCCAGCATATGCCCCGTTCTCCAAAAGCCGGCACAAGGATGAAATAAGGAACGATACGATTATCCTGCCCTTTATACCGGCGAACAAAAACTCCGGCATCTCTTTTTTCTATCTCCTGCAGTTCTTTCAGGACATTTTCAAAAGTGGAGACAAAATTCTTTTCACTGGGAGCATAGTCAGAAATTAAAATGGGGAAATGATTGCCTCTTGGCCCGATACACATTTTGATCATCTGCCTGACAGAATTGAACTCGTCGACCAGAACTTTATTATCCACGACCGAACTTGAATCGGTCACACGTCCTTCCATATCCTGGATCTGGGAGTCAATATTCCTCAGCTCCCTCAGGGACTTTTGCATATCATCATCAAGATTTTTTAACCGCCGGATATCATCTACTATCTTTGACATCATATCTTTCTGAGCCCGGGTATAAGCATCAGGAGTATTATCATACTCCTCAAGCCCATAATGCTGGGCCAGGGTGTTTACTTCGCTCACCAGACTTTTTTCGATCAGATCCCTTTCACCTGCTTTGCCTTTCAAGATATTGATCTCTGCCATTCTTGCATCCTGCTTTCCGGCGATCTTCATCTGCAGGGCATCCTGATTGCCTGATTTTTTGGCTTTGATCTCATCCACCATGCTGGCTTTAATATTTCCTGTAGAGATCTCCATGATCCATTCATCCATATAATAGATAGGCAAACTCCGGTTGGAGCGTTCCCAGGGCAGACTCTGGAATAATTGCCTCTGATGCGGATTAAGAAGATTGATATCAACGATACCATAACGGAGACACATCAGTTTTTCACGGGCTGTTTTCCGGGAGATATTCTCCACCAGCCCTTGAGCAAAATTCCAGTAACTGGCGATAAGGCGTTGCCGGTACAGGGTTTTATCCTCTTTCAAAGGCGCGTTCATCGCCTTGTCCAGCTGTTCCAGCATTTTATTCGTATAGTTATTCCCGTTTTCAATGACCTTTTTAAGATAATTGCTCACATTAACGGGCGGCGCCGCGCCACCCCCCCCGCCTGTATCCGCGGGAGCTTCTTCGCCTGTGTCTTCTAAAAGGGCTGCTATTTCAGGATCAAGTTCATCAACCATACCCAATCTCCTTTACTGGAAGATTTATTCATATCAAAAATTTAATTTATATTTTTTACCTGCTTTGTCAAGGATTTTTTAAAGTAATGGACGCGCCTGACTCTTGCCGGCCATTATCTTTTTTTCGATTTTCACGATAAATATAAAGCTTCCCGGTAAAAATTTATTTTTAATCCGGGTCGCTTTTACACTTGACATTAAAAGATTTTGCGATTAAATTTCAGCCATGAAAAAAGTGACATACATTTATTTTTTACTATTGATCCCTCTGATTTTTATTAACTGCGCGGGGGTCAATAACTTTCACAAAGTGGATATCACCTCAACATTTCACGAACTGGCCTACAATAACAATGGGGGAGACGATGACTTTCCCCTTGTTATCAATGACAAAGTCGTCAATTATATCAAAATATACAGAGACGGGGCAAGAAATCGCCTGACTCAGATCCTCTCCCGCGGCCACAAGTACATGCCCATGATGAAACAGACCCTGCAGCGGGAAAACCTTCCTGAAGAGCTGGCCTATCTTCCCATCATTGAAAGCGGGTTCAACCCGGCTGCCTATTCCCCCAAGCACGCCAGCGGTCCCTGGCAATTCGTCAAGGGAACCGGCCGGGCTTACGGGTTAGAGTCCAGCTGGTGGGTAGATGAAAGAAGGAATGTAGAAAAATCAACCCTGGCTGCCGCCAGGCATCTCAAGGACCTCTACAACTGGCTGAAGGACTGGTACCTGGCCCTGGCCGCTTATAATGCCGGTGGCGGCAAGGTCTCAAAAGCCATAAAGAAATATAAAACAAGGGATTTCTGGCAAATGACAAAACGGAGATGGGGTGTATTTCGCAAAGAGACAATGAACTATGTCCCCAAATTCATTGCTGTGACCATTATCTGCGAGAACCTTGAACATTTTGGTTTTACTGAAATAGCCAGAGAAAAACCTGTCATGTATGATACCGTGAGCATTCCGGATGCGACGGACCTCAATATCATTGCCGAATGCTGCAATTCCACTTTTGAAGAGATCAAGTTCTTAAACCCCGAGCTCAAAAGATGGGCTACCCCCCCCAAGTATGAGAATTATCAGCTCCGTATCCCTTACGGGAGCAGAGAGACCTTTCTGGCCAATTTCAACAAGATTCTTCCTGAAGACAGGATCACGTTCCGCAGGCACAAGATCAAAAAAGGCGAATCGGTCTGGAGCATTGCCAAAAAATACGATATCCCCCGCGATATGCTGATTGAAATGAACAAACTGGGCCGGAAAAGCCGGATCGTGGCCGGCAAATATCTCATTGTTCCCATCAGAGGTCTTGAGAAAGCCAAAGAGATAGACAAGATGCTTGATAAGGAAAAGTTTTCAAGAAGATCCAGTGATGTAAATGAATTATAAAACTCTTTTTTTACTCTTTTTTCTCCTTCCCTTATCTCTTCCGGGTGAAATTACCCGGGCCGATCTGAGATCTGTCATGCCCCAGGCTGATACCTTCCAATACGAGATCAGCCGGTACAAACACTGGAAGGCTTATAAAGGCCAAAGCCTGACAGGCGTATGTTATTTAAATACTGATGTTGATAACACCATAACAGGTTATGTGGGCCAGATCAGTATCCTGATAGGTGTTTTAAAAGACAGACGGCTCAGTGGTATAAAAGTACTGGCGCATAGCGAAAATATCCCTGAAGCGAATAAGATCAAAGAGGGGTCCTTCAGCAAGCAATTCAAACTGAAACCCATCAGTGACCCCTTCCTGGTTTGGAAAGACGTGGACAGTATCACAGGGGCCACTGTCACGGTCGATGCTATCGCCCGGTCCGTTAAAATCACATCACGGAAGATCGCCGACTGTTTTTTTGTCCCCAAGCCTGACGAGGCATCTGTCCCTGCGCCTGAGGGGAAAAGCGCCCAAAAAGGATCCCATTCCTTCATTCAGAAACCCGTCCCTCTGTCAGAAAAAAAACTCAGTCCCTATCCTCTCCTGTTCTCCCTGCTGGGGATTTTTTTATTGCTGTCCATTGGTATTAATTTTAAATTAAGAAAAAAGAAAACAATTCTTTTGATGGCCCTTGGCCTTGAATTGATCCTTTTGTTCTTTATGATCCGTTTTTTTTCTGATCATAAAAAGAAAATATCATCCATAGCGCAGGATTACATACCGGGCCCTCCGGGTCAATTATCAGAGATCAGGGCTGTTCAGACCGAAGATAAAAAAGATACATCGGAAGAAAGCCCTGTCCGATTTACGCCTAAATGGGGAATAGAATCCATTGATGAAGACAGCGTGGATATCCAGATAAAAAGAGGCAATCTTTCAGATAAAGAAGCCTTTGATTATAGAGAGGTTGAATAAAATGGCTTCCACGGTTCAGTGCCTTTTATGTCCATTTCAATGCATACTGAAAGAAAACCAGAGGGGCATATGTCAGGTGCGTATCAACCTCAAAGGCAAGCTGGTCTCTCTGGTATACGGCAAACCGGCCACGGTCCATGTGGACCCTATAGAAAAAAAACCCATCTTTCATATGCTGCCGGGATCCAAATCGTTCTCTGTGGCCACCTTCGGGTGTAATCTGGGGTGTAAATACTGTCAGAACTGGCAGCTCAGCCAGTCTAAACCTGATGACAACAAGAACTATTCCATTGAACCGAAGGCTCTGGTCAAACTGGCTAAAAATTACAGATGCGATTCTATCGCCTATACCTACTCCGAGCCCATTGTTTTTTATGAATACACCTATGACACATCAGTGTTGGCCCGACAGAACAGAATAAAGAACGTGCTGGTCAGCGCCGGCTTTATCAATCCCGCTCCTCTGAAAAGACTGGTCAAATATCTTGATGCGGCCAACATCGATTTGAAAGGGTTCACTGAAGAATTTTATAACAAAGTCTGCTTTGCCAGTTTGAAACCTGTTCTCAAGACACTGGAGATCCTGGCCACCAGCTCTGTGATCCTGGAAATTACCAACCTTATTGTCCCGACGCTCAATGATAATATGAAAACCATTAAAAAGATGTGCCAGTGGATAGTTAAAAATCTTGGCGCCCACATCCCTGTTCATTTTTCACGCTTTCAACCCATGTATAAATTAAAAAATCTGCCTCCCACTCCGACAGAGACTTTGATCAATGCCAGAAAAACAGCGCTTGATGCGGGACTTTTCTATGTGTATATTGGGAACGTTTATACCGCGGACGGGGAGACGACATTCTGCCCCCGCTGTAAAAAGGCCGTGATCAAACGTTACGGGTACACCCTGCTGGAAAACCATGTGACCTCAAAAGGAAAATGTAAATTCTGTAATGAAGTCATCTATGGCCAATGGGAGTCATTATGATATTCTTTCAATCATTTACAAGAAGAGATTTTATAAAAAAGTTATCCTGTTTTATCTCTCTGGCGGTTCTGGGCTCTCTGGCTTTTTTTCGTAAAAAATTAAAAAAGCCCTTCGCCCTAAAAGAAGCTTATTTTTATAAAAGGTTAAATAAATGAGGATCGGGATCCACGCCACCTATGCGGCTCTGAAAAACAAAACAGGTGTAGGTTATTATACATACCATCTTATACATCACCTGGCCCTGCTGGACAGAGAGAATGAATATTTCCTTTTTTACAACAAAAAGACCATAGGACCGCAATCCTTTTTAAGGATAAAGAATAAGAATTTTCATCAACTCCTGTTTTATCCCAGGCTTTTCTTCTTCAATCCCTGGAAACTCGATATATTCCATGAACCGGCTTTCAGGTTTTTAAAGCCGGTCAAAGCCCGATCTGTTGTGACCATACATGATATCACGTCAGTTTTTCCGGATAGTTTTATGTCAGAAAAATTCAGAAAAAAAGCCAACAGAAAATTACACAAATCCATATACAACAGCGACAGGATCATTGCGGTGTCCCACAATACAAAAAAAGACATCATCAACCATTTTCCTGTCCCTCCTGATAAGATCAACGTTGTATATCATGGTATCGGAGAAGAGTACAGGATAGAATCCGGAAAAAAAGCCAGGGCCTATCTGCACAAACGTTATGGATTAAAAGGTGATTTTCTTCTTTTTGTGGGGAGCATCGAGACAAGGAAAAATATTGCTAATATGATCATGGCCTATTTAAATGCGAAAATCAATAAAAAGATAAAGCTTGTGCTTGTCGGCGGAAAAGGATACGGGTGGGAATTCTTAAGCCAATTAATAGGAAATGTAAAAGAGGATGTGATCCATTTCCCCTATATACCGGGGAACGAACTGGTCTGGTTCTATAATAGCGCCGAAGCGTTAGTCTTTCCTTCTTTTTATGAAGGTTTTGGACTGCCTGTGCTGGAAGCCATGGCCTGCGGCATCCCTGTTATCACATCTAACAACTCTTCGCTTGCCGAGATCGGAAAAGGCCATGTCCTCTATGTCAATCCTTTCCAGATCGATTCCATCGCCCGGGGGATGGAAACAATCGTAAAAGATAAAAAATATGTTTCCCGTTTAACGTCAGGCGCCCGTCAGTACTCAAATCATTTTTCCTGGCTGAAATGCGCTGAAAGGACACGCAAAGTGTATTTTGATCTGTACCAATCGAAATAACAAGGAGTGATTATGATATTTTTGTTTTCATTTCTATTATTATCTTATCCCTTCAAGGCCTGGGCTGCCAAAGGATCGACAGGACTTTTAACCCTTTTCCGGTATGGCGGGATATGGATGTGGATCTTGCTGGTACTCTCCGTCATGGCATTGACCTTTATCATTGAAAAATTCGCCTCGTTTTATATATCAAAGATCAATTCAAAAGAGTTTCAGAATATTCACAAGGCATTGGACAGCAAAGACGTGGCCCTTGACGGGAAGGATCATAAAGGATGCGCTTTTCACATCCTGCGCCAGAGTTTAAGATCAAAAACCAAAGAAGAATTTGAAAAAAATTTCGAACGCGCTGTTTCCATCCAGGTCAATCATCTTGGCCGGGGATTGAATCTTCTGGCCACGATCGGGAACGTGGCCCCTCTTCTCGGTTTTTTGGGAACCGTGGCCGGCATGATCACTGCCTTTGGTAATATCGCCGCGGCGGATGAAGTTTCCGCCCGGCTGGTGGCGGGCGGTATCTATACCGCTTTGACCACAACGGCCTTTGGCCTGGTGATCGCCATACCCAGTATTGCCCTGTACAACTATTTTGTGCACAGGATAGATAATTTCGTCGCGGACATGGAAAAAGTTGCCGACACCATCCTGGATAAAAATCTTATAAAAGCATGAGATCATCGAAACGATATAGATTATTTGAAAGCCTGCCGGCCTCTTCTCAATCTGATATTGCTTTCCTTTTGATCATATTTTTTATTGTGAGCGCTATTTTTTTTGAACGCACCGGACTGATATTCACGATCCCCCATCAAAAAGGCAAAGACGTTATTCCTTCTGACAGGCTGGTAACCATAAAACTGTTTAATGACCATATCCTCTGGGAGGGGAAAAAACTCTCGTATTCACAATTTGAAGAGTATCCATTTGAAAATTTGAGATCTTCCTTTATCCGGTTCTCGTACAGCCCTGATCTGAGATATGAAAGGTTCATTGAAGCGTTCAACAGCCTGAAACAGGTGAAAGACCTCAAGGTCTCGTTTTTTCCATTAAAAGAAAAATGATCCAAAATCGGTTAAAAATAAAAATTTTTGTTCCCTTCGTGGCCATGGCCGATATCGCTTTTATTCTGCTTATTTTTCTTATTGTCACTTCTTCCTATCAAAAAACCCACAGGCAAAAGCTGGATCTGCCCCGTGCCCACAGGTCCCAGCCTCTGCAAAAAAAAGACACATTGGAATTTTATATCTCTCATGACAACAGGATATTTATTAACGGTTCCCCCGTAACCCTTGCAAAGATCCGAACGACCCTGCCGTCAGAACAACAATGTATCATTACCGGTGACAGAAAAGCCTCTTTCAGGCTCATTCATCAGATCATTGACATTGTCAGGGAGAAAAAATACGCCAGGGTCTTTTTTACGATCCGGAGAAAGAAGACGCTCTCCCGGGCCGAGCTATTTTAATTTCTTCAAGACGGCTCTCAATACCGTTTCGACACTGATGGTCTTGAGACACTCCCGTGTCCGGCAGGTAAACCTTTTCCCCATGGAAGCGATATCACGGCAGGGATAACAATCAATCGTGGAATTGATCACAGTATGGATCTTCCCCAGAGGAGCGGTCCTGACCGGGTCATTGGCTCCGCCCTGCACCACAACACAGGGGATCTTCAATCCGGCAGCCACATTCATGAGCCCTGAGTCATTTGTGATCATAAGCCGGCATTTTTCGATCAAAGCCGAGGCTTCTCCCAGGCCTGTTTGATTAATAAAAAGATGTGACAGGGGAACGGTTTTTTTACAGGCCTGGAAGATCCAGCTGGCGATAGCCTGTTCTTCCGGCCCGGTGAACAGGATGAACTTGCACTTTTTCTTTTGATAGAGGGATCTGATAAGAGCGGCATAATTCTGCCTGTCCCAGCGTTTGAATTTCATCTCCCTGGCTTCTGACGAACCCGGATGAAGTCCTATCAGGATATCCTTACTCTTGACTTTTTTTCTCTTCAGGAATTCAGTGGCCCTGGCCCTGTCCTCATCTCTGAGCCGGACAGGATATTCAATATCTTTCAAAACAGGTCTGACCTTGAAATATTTTAAAAGATTGAGGTTTTGCATAATGTCATGCGCTTTCAGATCGACCGGGATGTGCACGTTCTGCAGAAAGGATCCGCTTTTAAAATATAATTTTTTATAGCCATGGGTAATCCGTTTCCTGGCATGGATCAGCCAGGCCAGGGCATTAAAGAAGATGTGATTCCCGGGAAAAGCGGTCAGGGATACATCATACTTTTCCTTTCTCAGGGCGAAAAGCAGAGGAATGGTTTTTATCAAATTCTTCAGATTCGGTGGCCATGGAAAAACATAGGATCCACGGATATATTGCTCATAATTGAAAATTTCCAGAGAAGCAGGGGTTTTGATTAAAAAATCGATGTGACTCCGGGGAAAAAGCCTTTTTAATTTTTTAATGACCGTATTGATGAAAATATTATTCCCGATGCCCTGAAGTGAGATGATAATGATCTTTCCGGGGGTTGACATAAACGATCTTTTCAGAACAATTCCTCTACTTTGTAAAAGATGCCAAAGTAAGCGGTCAGAAGATTATTATAACCGTATTTTTCACTGAACTGGTTCCATAGCAACAGATCATACCTGATCCCCATATTCAGTTTTAACGCCTTGCCGGCCTGATAATGAAAACCAAGGATAAAAGGAATGGTGGCGGCCGCCGGCAGCATTCGTGAATTCTCCTCCGGATCAATGAATGACGGAGGGGTTGTCTCATAATGATAGGATATGGATTTATAGGAGAACGTTGACAATATCCCGCTTCCCACATAAGGAAAAAGCCGTTTTAAAAAAGGGCTTGGTGTTCGAAAAAATTTCTCTGTCAGGAGAAAAACATAATGCATGGTGAACCCGAAGGTGAAATTATAAAAGGTCTCATCAGACCTGAAATTCACCTGATTGGTCACTCCGGGATAGGAAAATATCTCTGACCGGTCCAGGCTGAAAGGAAGACAGGAGAATCCAAGGCTTATGGAATAGCTGATGACCGGACTGATCATATCCGTGTATTCCAGATCAACGCCTAATCCGGATTCGTTGACATCTTCAGAATTATGGCTCGCTGTTATAAGATACTTGAAATTGATACCCAGATAATCCTGCCGGGATTGCGCGAAAGTCATGAAAGACGGCAGGATTAAAAAAAAGATGATCATAGCGGTTCTTCTCATCATATGGTCACCTCGATATTGTCAATGAGACGTGCTTTCCCCACCCGGACAGCCAGGGCGATCACGCATTTTTTCTTTATAGTCTTCACCTCTTCCAGTGTATCGGGATGGAACACAGCGATATAATCAATATCTTTATGTTTAATAACAGGACCGGAAAACAATGTTCGTTTTAGCATACGGATCACCTTTTGCGGATCCTTCAAACCTTTTTGAATAGCCTGTCTGGCTTCTTTCAACGAACGATAAAGCAAAAGCGATTCCCGTCTCTGGTTTTCTGTTAGATACTGATTTCTAGAGCTTTTTGCCAGGCCGTCTTTTTCACGGATGATGGGCATGCCTTTGATCGTTATATTCAAATTCAAATCTTTCGCCATTTTTTTTATAATAACAAACTGCTGATAATCTTTTTTCCCGAAATAAGCGATATCAGGCATAACCATATGAAACAGCTTTAAAACAACAGTGACCACTCCCCTGAAATGGACCGGTCTGAATTTTCCGCATAACAGTTGGGACAATCCTTTTACATCCACCCATGTGCTGTAATCTTCGGGGTACATCTGTCGGGCTGATGGATAAAAAAGATAATCTACCCCGGCTTCGGAACACCTTTCCATATCCTTCCTGAACGGCCTGGGATATCGGGAATAATCTTCTCCGGGGGCAAACTGGGAAGGATTAACGAAAATACTCACAACCACAATATCATTCTCATCTCTGGCCCGTTCTATCAGGGACAGATGCCCTTCATGCAAAGCCCCCATGGTCGGGACGAATCCAATCGTCTTCTGTTTGGATTTACAGGACAGTATTATCCTCCTGATCCGTCTCGGGTGTTTAATCACAACAGGTCGGCTCATTTATCCTTAACATATTACAATTTTTCCGGTTTGTCAAGGTTCTTCGCCACTTTCCATTTTCCTCATTCTTATCCCCCCATCTTGAGAACACTTATTTTTTCAATCTATATACCTCAGGTTATTTATATTTTTTACGGATTCGGAAGC
>JAFGFC010000081.1 GCA_016931325.1 Spirochaetota bacterium
AAGTCAAGTCTGGGATGGAATCACCAAGGAATCGTTTAAAAAAGGAAAAGCCTGAGATGAAGAAAAACAAATCCTGCCTTCCCCGGCTTCCCTACTGGTTATTAAAGAAAACACATATCTTGGATTTTGAGGAAGGATATTCAGGAGATATTGAAGAGGAATACCAGAATATACGTAGCCTTAGAGGACATTTTAAAGCTGTACTATGGATTTGGAACCATGCATTACTCTCCATTCCGAAATGTTTAAAGCTTCATTTTTTTAGCTGGATAGAAATGCTGATTCACTATTTTAAGAACTCACTGCGATATATGAGGCAGCATAAATCTTACTCCCTAATCAATATTACTGGTCTTGCTGTAGGAATCGCCTGCTGTTTATTGATCCTTTCTTGGATCCAGTACGAACTCAGTTATGATCGTTTTCACACAAACGCCCGGGAGATCTATCGAGTCATTTCTGAATTCCACAGCCCTGGGGGTGAGATTAACTATACAGCAACCAATCAAGCCCCATTGGCTGCTGCTCTCAAAGAGAATTTTCCTGAAATCATCAACTCGGCAAGAGCTCTCCGAAGGGATTGGAAGATAGGGAAACAGAGCGAACAATTTACAGAATCTGTCTGGTTCGTCGATGCCTCATTTCTGGATGTATTCTTATTCAATTTTATCCAGGGGAATCCGACCATATCCCTCTCTGAACCAAATTCAGTTATCCTGACTGAGTCTTTGGCCAAAAAACAATTCCAAAATGAAAATCCTATGGGAAAAACTGTTATCGGAGGTCAGAGAACTCCCTTTTTCGTGTCCGGTGTTATTAAAGATATCCCCCAAAATTCCCATCTCGACATAGATGCTATTATTCCACTTCAGCTTTTGGCCAAGGCAGGACATAACCTGACTGAGTGGGGCGGATACAACTATAGGACTTATATCCAGCTTCAAAAAGGACGTTCCAAAAAGGACATACAACAAAAAGTAAAATATATATTAAAAGAATATGCCCCGGAAACAAAAACGACCATCCAACTTCAACCGCTGACAAAAATACATTTATATGCACTGGAAGGAGGTGGATTAATCACATATATTTATATATTTTTAACTATGGCTGTATTTATACTCCTTATTGCCTGTGTGAATTATATAAACCTGGCTACAGCCAGATCTTCAGCAAGAGCTAAGGAAGTGGGAATCCGTCAGGTTGTGGGTGCCAGACGGGAACAGCTCATTAGTCAATTTCTTTGTGAATCCTTCCTACTTTCTCTGGTTGCGACATTTTTTGCCCTTGTTTTAGCCCACATATTTCTGCCAATATTTCAACGGTTAGCAGGCAAAGAAATCAGTATAAGCTATTCGTTAGAATCCTTAGGTCTTGTGGTCGGCATAGCCGCTCTAACCGGGATAATATCCGGCAGTTATCCTGCATTTGTTTTGTCACATGTGAAGCCTATCAAAATATTAAAAGGAATATTTCGCGGAAGTAGAGAAGGAGTTTTTTTCAGGAAGGTTCTTGTAATCTCTCAGTTTGCACTTTCGATCTTTTTTATTTTCGGGACCTTAACGATCAGCCAGCAGATTCATCTTCTCCTGAATAAAAATCTGGGATATGACAAGGAAAACATTATCTGTCTAAACACACTGGATGGAATTGCCCAAAATTATTCGGCGATAAAAAATGGTCTAATGACGAATCCAAATATTGTTGGAATGACAGTAGTTGATAGCTTCCTGGATGAACCGAATTCCTCAGCTTCAAGTGATGTCATCAGTTGGGAAGGGCAAAAAGCAGATGAGAATCTCCCGTGGCTGGTTGTTAGGGGAGTCGATTTCGACTTTCAGAAAACCTTTGGCATAAAGATGGCAGAAGGGCGTTTTTTTTCGAGAGAGTTTCCTTCAGACTCGGAAGAAGGCATGGTTGTCAATGAAGCGGCTGTCAAAGCAATGAATATGGATTCACCCCTGGGAAAGAAATTTCATTTTTGGGATTATGATGGGATTATTATAGGAGTGATCAAGAATTTTCACTACAGGTCTCTGCATAAAAATATAGAACCGATGGTCATGAAAGTAGGGATTAACCTGCAGAGAATCGCCCTCCGAATAAAAGGTGAGGACATAACTTCCACCCTCAGGTTTATTGAAACAGAAATAAAAAAAATTGTTCCCAATTATCCATTTGAGCTTGAGTTCCTCGATGAGAAGCTTAACCGATTGTATAAAGCTGAAGAACGGATGGAAAATATCACTCAAGCCATCTCCTTTCTGGCCCTTTTTATATCCTGCTTAGGATTGGTAGGATTGGCAGCATATACTGCCGAGCAGAAGACAAAGGAAATCGGTATCCGTAAGGTTCTGGGAGCTTCCACAAATAACATTACCCTTATGCTTTATAAAAATTACATTCATTGGATAATCGCAGCAAATTTAATCGCATGGCCGCTCGGTTTCTATTTCGTTAATAGATGGCTTAGGAACTTTGCTTATAAAATAGATATAAGTATATGGATTTTTTTGATACCCAGTGCTCTGGTGTTTTTCATTGCCTTCCTAACAGTAAGTTTCCAGTCTATCCGAGCCGCTAAAGCCAATCCAATCGATTCCCTTCGATATGAGTAAGTATTAATTTCCTGGCAAAATGGGAACTCTTTTCAAAAAACAGACGCTTTTGTATGGTCTCATTGCTCCTCGCAGCTTGGAAGATAAGGATCAGTATAATTCAGATTATTATCTATGAAAAGTAAGTGAATTCATTCTTCTGTAAAACAAATCAATAATACTTAATTCGAGTTTGTACTCTACCCTATTTATTTGTATACTTTTATAAATATCTTTCTTGCCAAGGAGTATATCTGTATGAAATGGATTGAGTGGACCCAGAGATTACAGGCCATCGCCCAGAATGGTTTGACTTACGCAAAAGACAAATTTGATATCGAAAGATATAAACAATTA
>JAFGFC010000082.1 GCA_016931325.1 Spirochaetota bacterium
AGCAGATCCGAGGCAGCGCCTGTCCGGTCAATACATCAAGGATACGCCGGGTACCCAGAGATGTCTTTAACAGCACCTTATCACAGGCTTCATCAGTGATAAGACCGATGATCCCGGCATTTTTACCCTGATCGTACTTTTTCATGATCTGTATGGCCTTTTTTGAATCGCCAGGCGAAATGATCATAACCACTTTCCCTTCATTGGCCAGATAGAACGGATCAAGCCCCAGGATGTTACACAGACTTTTCACTTCTTTTCTAACAGGTATTTTGCTTTCGTCAAGGGTCATGGCATAACCTGTATTTGAGATCATTTCATTCAGGCATGTGGCCAGTCCGCCTCTTGTGGGATCACGCATGAATTTAATATCCACTTTTCTATTTAATAATTCAAGGATCATATCAGCAACAGGGGCGCAATCACTTTTTATTTTTATTTGAAAGTCGAGACCCTTTTGCATGCCCATGATAACAGATCCATGTTCACCCATTGATCCGTTGATCACGACAACATCCCCTTTCCTGATCCCTTTTTTATTTAACTCTGGCCTGTACACTTTAATTCCAATTCCTGACGTGTTGATGAACACAAGATCGCCTTTGCCTTTCTGAACAACCTTGGTATCACCCGTTACGATCCTGACCGAGCATCTCCCTGCTTCTCTGGCCATGGACCGGATGATGGTTTCAAAAGTATCAAGAGCCAGGCCTTCTTCCAGTATAAAACCTGCGGAAAGGCATAAAGGCCTGGCCCCGCAAACCGCCAGATCGTTGACCGTTCCGGTTATGGCCAGTTTCCCGATATCACCGCCTGGAAAAAAGAGCGGGGAGACAGTATAGGAATCAGTGGTGAATACAATATCTTCCTGTTTGATCTTCAGCAGGGCTGAATCATTCAATTTTTCAAGTTCAGGGTCTTTGAAATATTTTAAAATAAGGTTTCTGATCAGATCCTGACTTAATTTTCCGCCTGATCCGTGTGATAATGTGATATTATTGTTCATAGTTCCTGGTTCGTAGTTTTTAGTTTTTAAACCAAGAACTAAGAACGATGAACTATGAACGAAATTAGATTTTTCCGAACTGTGTATATTTCATCAATTTCGCGTACCGTTGTTTGATCTCAGCATACTGAAGATTATAAAGGGCTCTGGAACCAAAGTCTGAGACAGTAAAAGAAGCGATGACTGTGCCGAAGATAATAGCCTTTCTCAAATTTTCATCACTTAATCGCAGGTCACGGGAAAGAAAGCTGACAAAACCGCCGGCAAAACTGTCACCGGCCCCTGTCGGGTCAACCACTTCATCAAGAGGAAAAGCCGGTGCCACAAACATGGTATCAGGAGTGAACATGATGCCTCCATGTTCACCTTTTTTTATGATCACTACTTTAGGGCCCAGTGTCATGATCCTTTTGGCGGCTTTCACGATATTTGGCGTATTAAACATCTGCCTGGCTTCCCCGTCATTCATCAGCATGATATCTGATCTGCGTATGACTTCGATCAGTTTCTCCTTTTTGTTCTCGATCCAGTAATTCATGGTATCGCCAACGATCAGTTGCGGTTTTTTCAAAGATTCGACAACTTTTAATTGAAGGTCCGGATCGATATTGGCCAGAAAGACGATCGAGGCCGGCTTGTATTTATCAGGGATTTCCGGCTGAAAATTCTGAAAAACACCCAGCTCGGTCTTTACGGTATGGGCCTGGTTCATATCATACTCATAAAAACCTTCCCAGTGAAAGGTCTTTCCGGAGACTTTTTGCAAACCCTCCACATCAATCCCTTTTCTCTTCAGCTGGGCTGTAAAACTGTCATCAAAATCAGCTCCCACAACCCCCACGATCCCCACCTGGCCCAGGATAGAAGCTGCCACAGCAAAATGAACGGCGCTTCCGCCCAGAAAACGTTCTACCTTGCCAAAGGGAGTTTTAATCGTGTCCAGCGCTACCGAACCAACAACAAGGATCATATATTCCTCCTGATAACTGACCTCATGATCTGTTATCTATTTCCTGCTTTGTAACATAATCTGTTTCATTTCGAAAACAGCCTGTTTCAATCCCACAAAAGCAGCTCTGGCTATGATACTGTGGCCGATATTCAATTCAACGATCTGGGGTATGGAAGAGATAAGGGACACGTTTTGATAATTTAATCCATGTCCGGCCGCGACTTTAATATCCATCCCATGGGCCATTTCAGATGCTTTTTTTATTTTTTCAAGTTTTTTTGTATAGGGCCTGGCAGGATATAAATTCGCGTATTCGCCGGTATGTATTTCTATCATACCGGATCCGATCTGTTTTACTTTATCTATCTGTTTTTCATCCGGGTCAATGAAAAGACTTGTCCTGATCCCTTTTCCTTCCATCTGCTCAACGATCGGTTTGATCTTTTTAAAATTTTTTATCAGGTCCAGTCCCCCTTCTGTTGTCAGCTCTTCTCTTTTTTCAGGGACCAGGGTGGCGATATCGGGTTTGATCTTTAGAGCTATTTCGACTATTTCTTTATCTGTTGACATTTCAAGATTGAACAGGGTAGTAATACTTTCACGTAATGATCTCACATCCCTGTCATTAATATGACGCCGGTCTTCCCGTAAATGAGCCACAATACTGTCTGCCCCGCCCATCTCAGCCAGTCCGGCCGCCACGGTAACTTCCGGTTCTCTTGTACCACGGGCATTCCTGATAGTGGCAATATGGTCAATGTTTACACCCAGATGGATCATTTTATTTTTCCTCTATCTCGATATCTATTTTAGAAGGGTTGATATAGACCGCTGTGCATCTCAAAGGCAATTTGGCCTGAACCGGTTTATCGAACCGGCCTTCATTTTTAATATCCAGGGCGTCAATATATAGAAATTTATTCTCATTTTCGAGCATTTTTAATCTGGCGGGAGGTCCATATACCTTTATCTCTCCCACAAGATCATCTATGTTCTTGACTTTCAGATTATCCTGAAGTTTAATAACATCGATCTTTATCTCTTTAAATACCTGAGCCTTGTAATTTTTTACAATTTTAATGTTCACCTTGGCTGTCTTATAATCCACAGGTATAACAAAATCATTAGGCATATCAAACTCAACTTCCTTGTAGATAGAACCCGTTACACCATCAATATCAATGGATTTTGTCCTTGCCACGTCTATGGTCTCTAAAAGGGATTTGGCTCCTTTCAGGGTAATATATTCAGGGAAGATCTTTTCTCCTGTTTTCAGATATCCCTCGGCCGGCGAATTAATGATAGTAGCGCTGACAGGAACTTCACGCCTGGCCATCTCATCCAGATGGATCTCTACTACATGAGGATCGACCTTGGCTATTTTAAACTTCATTTTCCCTTTAATATACTGGACTTTTACATGCACATCATTTTTCCCCAGAGAGGTGCCATTAAGGTCAGCCGTGGCCTTGAAATCCCTTGCCGAAAGGGTCTGTATCAGGGTTTCATTCCCTTTTACTTTTAAAAGGATGAGATTTTTAAAAGGACTGGCAATAGCCGTTTCATGGGGAATGTTCTGCAACTTGAGAGGGACCGTGATATATTTTTCCGGCTTTCTTTGTTCATTGACATAGAACCACAGGCCCACAGCCAGTAAAAGAGAAATGATCTTGACCAGAAACCGGTATTTTAATTTTTCTATTATTATTTTAGCGATATTGATCATCATTTTTACTCACTTAATAGTCTGTTCAATTCATTTTTTAAAGATGTTTCATCATAGTTTGATTTTAAGACTCCATTGGCGGCAACGGATATAATCCCGGTCTCTTCCGAAACAACAATAATAACAGCATCAGAATCATAACTCAGGCCTAAAGCAGCGCGATGCCTTGTCCCGAATCTCTTTCTCGACACCGCATCGCTCAAAGGCAAAAAACAGGAGGCCGCGATGACCCGGTCTCCTTCCACAATGATCGCCCCATCATGAAGCGGGTTGTTCTTGAAAAAGATCGAAACGATGAGATCAGAGGTTAACATGGCATCCAGTTTAACGCCTGTATTGATGATATTGATCAACCCCGATTCTTTTTTTAACACGATCAGGGCTCCTATCTTTTTCTTGGACATGAATTTGACAGCTTTGATGATCTCGTTCAGGGTCTGAAAGGCGCTGTCTGCGACAAATCCCCAGAATTTATTTTCACCCATACGCATAAGAACACGCCTGATCTCGGGCTGGAAAACAACAATAAAAGCGATAACACCATAGGAGATAACGATCTTCATGATCAGATTAAGTGTATTAAGAGGTAACAGGCTGGAAACCAGATAGACAACAATGATCAATAAAAGTCCTTTTAAAGCCAGATAGGCCCTTGTCTCAGTGATAATGGAATAAGTTTTATAAAGCAGATAGGTGACAAGAAGGATATCGATAACCGGCAGAATAAATGTTTTAATAAATTCTATAATACCCAAATCAATGAGTTCCTTTGGTTTTTAAAAATTTTAAAAGGCGTAACAGGTCTTTATGTTCTTTTACATCATGGACCCTGATAATATTGGCTCCCTTTAAAATAGAAACAGTGTTCAGTACAATTGTCCCTAACAGCCGTTCCTCTGCACTCTGATCCAGGACCTTACCGATCAAAGACTTCCTGGAAACACCGATCAAAACCGGTCTTTTAAAAGTTTTGAACTCGGATAATCTGTTTATGATGCTGTAATTATGCTCCACTGTTTTTCCGAATCCAATACCCGGGTCAAGTATAATTTTATCATAATTAATTCCTTTTTCAAGTGCAATTTTCAAACTTTTTTTAAAAAAGTTTTTTATCTCTGTAATAAGATCCCTGTACGCCGGATTTTTTTGCATGGTTCTCGGGGTCCCTTTCATGTGCATGATAACCAGACCGGCTCTATAGGCGCTGATGACAGGCGCCATCTTCTTATCAAATCCCAGGCCTGAAATATCATTAATGATATCACATCCCTCATCCAGAGCGGCTCTGGCTATTTCTGATTTATACGTATCCACGGAAAGGGGGATCCTTATCCTTTTTCTAAGAGCCTTGAGAACCGGGATAAGGCGGTCTCTCTCTTCCTGCTCTGATAATTTCAAGGCGCCGGGACGCGTTGACTCGGCTCCTATATCCAGGATATCAGCCCCCTCATTTACCAGGGAACAGGCCTTTTTAATCGCTTCTTCCTTTTTAATATACCTTCCGCCATCATAAAAAGAATCAGGTGTCAGATTGAGGACCCCCATAATTAAAATACGATTTTGAAGATCAAATACTTTCTGTTTGGATCCTGTTTTATTCAAATCGAGTAAAAGTTTTTCGGGTTTCAAAGTTAAAGGGGAAGATCTGACAGTCATTGTTTTTTTTGCAGGGCCATAGCTCAAAGGCCTTTATTTTATTTTATTTTTCGCCAGACGGCCATATTTCGTATCAGGGGCGATCTCAACCAGGTTTTTAAAGATCTTCTGACTCTCGTCTGTCTTTCCGCTTTTTTCCAGCATGATGCCGAACTGATAAGCGGCAAATGAGAATTTTGATCTCAGGTATTGTTTCTCCTCTGATTTCGCCATCTTTAATGCTTTTTGAAGATTATCCATGGCCTTTTCATACTCTTTTATCTCAATATAGGACTGGCCCAGTATTTTATAAAGATAGGCATTCCCTTCCTGCGTTTCCAGTACCTTTTCAAGTTGAAAGGAGGCTTCTTTATATTTTTTCTGTCTGTAATAGATCATAGCGATCCGTTCTCTTGAGAAATTATCCGCAGGTTCGATCTCCAGGGCTTTTTGATAATCCTGAAGAGCCTTGTTTTGATCATTCAGCTTTTCAAAAGTAAAAGCCCGGCTGGAGAAAGATCGGCTGTATTTGTCATCGGCTTTTACAGCCAGGTCAGCGAAATGAAGCGCTTCTTTTGGCTTTCCTTTCTTTAAATAACTGTAGACAAGTCCTATCAAAGGATCAGGATTGGCCCTGTCTTTTTCGCTGTCCTGTTGAAAGAGTTTAATGGCCTGATCATATTTGCCTTTTTGATAAGCGCTCCATCCCTGACTGATTGCGTATTTTTTTTCTTCAAAAGCAGTCTGCCAGGCTTCACCGGCCATTTTCCGGTATTCGTCACCCTTGCTTTTATTACCGGCCTTATAATATGCCCTGCCGATATCCGCAAATATGCGTTTGTCCCAGGGTTTAACATCAGAGGACTTGAGAAACATCTCAATGGCTTTTTCATACTGGTTTTTCTTCATATAACAGTTGCCCAGCATGGAAAAATAAAAAGCATTTTTTTTCGTGGATATCTGGACAGCGTCGTTGAAATATTTTATGGCCTGATCATAATCCCCTGTTTTGTAATAAATGAGTCCTGCCTGGCTTTTATATCGGTTCTTAAAGGGGAGCAGGCCTTCAGCGATCAGGGCCATATCCAGAGCCTTCTGATAGTCTTCCATTGCATAAAAAGCCTGACTCTGTCCGAAATAACTTTCTGCATTCTTGGGATTCAATGTGGAAGCGTTTTGAAAGGAGGCCAGGGCCTTTTTATATTGTTTGGACCGTAAATAGGCCTCTCCCAGCTCAACAAAAGCGTTATCGCTTTTTGGATTTTTCTTTACATTCTCAAGACACTGTTCAACGGATTTCAAAGGGCCGAAGGCCAGAGCGCTGATCGTGAATGGAAAGATGGATAATAATAATAATGTTTTTTTCAGTATCATTTTTGATCTTTACTAACTTTTCTTTCAGTCTTTATTTCATAATTTTCGCCATCAGTGATAATACTGATATCCCCATTATAATCAGTGCGAAACACTTTGATGCCTCTTTCCGTGAAACGTGAAATGACCGAAGCGGAAGGGTGCCCGAATTTGTTGTTCTTGCCGACACAGACAAAGGCAACTTTGGGATTGACCGCTTCAATAAAATTGACCGACGATGAGGTATCAGAACCATGATGACCCACTTTCAAAAATGTGGATTCCAGATCCTGTCCTGAGCTCAGGATATCTTCCTCGACTTCTTCCTCAATATCCCCTGTAAAAAGGAATGAGATCTTTTTATATGATATTTTTAAACTGAGGGAATTATTATTCGGATTATCGGAATAATCCCACTTTTTCGGGGGATGGATCAGCTTGACTTTCAGGTAGGGGTCCCACTTTAATGTTGCAGGGCCGGAAGGGATCACGTATTTGATCTTTTTCTCGCTTATGATCTCCAGACAGTTCATATAAAGCCCGGAAGTATAAGGCATCCCGCAATCATAACATTTATTGACTTTAATTTTATTTAAAAGATAAGGAAGGCCGCCTATATGATCGCTGTGAGGGTGTGTCATGACCAGATAATCGATTTTATTGATCCTGTGTTTTTTGAAATAAGGATAGATGACCATTTTCCCGGCATCAAATTTCATATATTCACTTCCCCCCATTCCGGCGTCAATGAGCACCACTTTCCCTTTCGGTGTTATAATAAGGATAGAATCGCCCTGCCAGACATCAAGTATTACCACTTTCAGGAGAGGTTTTCCGTAATTGACCTTGCCTTCAGCGGAATAGACCGGGGATAAAAATATAAAAAGCAGAGAAAAAAGTATGAGTAAAGTCTTTTTAAGGTTCATTATAAACACCCTTTACAGGGGATTAAAAGGAAATAACAGTAGAGATCAAATGAGAACCCGGTGACATATCGAGAAAGGAATCGTCATAGAAAGCGTAATTGACCCGCGCTACGCTGAAATCAAGTCCGAGGCCACCGGAAAAGCTGCCTTTCAGGAATCCGAGACGGATGGATATAAACGAGAATGTGAATTCGCCACCAAGATTGGTATTAAAATCTTCACTATCAGAATCCTTTAAAAAAGTGATGCCCATTTTCGTATCGCCGTTAAAGCTGATGTATCCAATGCTTAAAAGGTAGGATGATCCCATGGTCTGCACTTTAGATTCATCCTGCCATTTCATCACACCGGGAAATCCATTCTGAATACTGATACCAAGTCTGATCGGCAGAGGGGGAGTTACGATAAGGCCGATATCCAGGGCGCCTCCGAAGGCGGTTGACTTTTCAACCAGCTCATTTACCACTTTAACATTGAAACCGAATTTTAAAAGGTCCATTGGCTGAGAATAAGTGAAGATAAAGCTGTTACCCCAATAATAATAATTTCCTCCCCTGACATCGTCTTCGCTGTAAGAAGCAATATCGCCAACATAAGAGCTGAGAAGAGAAAACCCGAGGGCTTTGTCCCTGTTTTCTCCTACAGGCATGGCAAAACTGACATAGGAAAAATAGCGGTTAAAGGAAAATTCAGATCCACTCAGGGCCAGCTCGGGTGATTCAATGCCGCTCAAGCCGGCAGGATTCCAGAAGATACTTTCTATGGTGCTGGCAAAGGAAACAATGGCGGCTCCTGTTGACACGCCATAAGGATCAAACCGCGAATTTAAAAAAGAAGCGGCTTTCCCGGCCTTCCCTCTGGAAAGAAACATTTCATTCTGAGAGGCCAAAGCAAAGGATATTATTGTGAATAGTATGAGAACGATAATAACGAGTTTTTTAAACATTGTCCTTTCTCCTATTTATTTCACCAGTATTTTAATGACTTTATATATCGTATTATTAGCTTCCACGATTATTTTACAGAAATAAAGACCATTAGCCACTTTGTCTCCCAGATCGTTCTCTCCCCCCCATTTAACAACAAACTCTGTATTAGGCGGAATATTCATCTGGCCGAGGGATTTTGTCCATACCTTTTTACCGTTAAAATCGAAGATGATAACGGAAACTGTCGAGTCGTCATTCTGGATATCGCTTTTTACTATAAATTTTATTTTGGCGATCTGTTTCTCATTTTTAAAAGGATTAGGATAACAGTGGGCATTTTCAATACTTACGAATTCATTCGTGGAAGAAGAGGCTGAGAGCGGGAAATGTCCTGCTATCAGAAATACAAGCACAAAAAATAATAAAATGATCATTCTTTTCATGATACTGTCCCCTTGTAAAGATTTATTCGAATTCTTCAGCCGGCTTCTTTTTGGATTTTGTTGCGGAGGACCGGCTGGAAATAGGCGGCATGATGGGGCCGGTCGCATACGATTCTTCAATGATCTTTTTCACTTCTTTCTTCTGTCCACCCGTGATATTGATCTTTCCCTGAACCACAACACCTTTATTCATATGGATAATAGGAGTGGTAATATCTCCCAGAACTCTTCCTGTCTCCAGCAGAAGAACCTCTTCCATAGCATTAATATTGCCTATCAATGTGCCGGCAATGATGACCCGGCGGGCTGAGAGATTCGTTTTTACTTTCCCTGTCTCTCCCACCATGATCTGGTCTTCTGTTTTGATATCGCCTTCGAATTTACCATTGATCTGAAGAGAACCGGATATATAAAATCGACCCTCAAAGATCGATCCTTCTCCGATCACGCTATTCGCATTATCGCCTTTAAGTGCCATTTTTTTCAACTCCTTGTCCGTGTAAAATATTTTACAGTGCTTAAAATACATGATTGTCATGAAAAAGTCAATATAAAAATGAGGATAGGCACTATGTTACATAATTGAAATTAGATTATTCCTGAAAACATTTATTGACTTGTTTTCAAGCTATATATACTTAGAAGATGCCTATTCTCATTTTTAATATTTTTCTTGACTTCGTAAATTAACAATATATTATTTTTCTATCGTTCATTGAAAATTGATAATTTATTTATGGTTCCATTTAGGATGAAAAGGGAATCTGGTGAAAAGCCGGAGCGGACCCGCCACTGTAAGAGGGAACGAAACCTTTAAAAAGTCACTGGAATTAATTTTCCGGGAAGGCGAAAGGAAGTAGGAAGGCCCTCAAGTCAGGAGACCTGCCATAAATAGATGCATGATTCATCTCGTGGTAAAGATGAGTTATCTAAAGAGGCGTTCAAGTAAGACGGGTGCAGACCCTCTGTCCGGATTCTCCTGATTTTCAGGAGAACCCGGACAGAGGGTTTTTTATTTTTTATTATTGCAGTTTGTTTTAAAATACTATTTGGAAGTGAAATATAGGGTAGTTTATCGTTCATCGATTTACGTTTATTTTTAATATTAAACGATAAACGTAAAACGAAAAACTACCAAGAGATTTCACAAAGAATAATTTATCCTAAAAGATAAAATCTGTAATCTGTCATGATAAAAAGGAGGTCCAAAAATGAAACATTATCTCATTTTTTTATTTTCACTGTTAATGGTATCATCGTTAATGGCCGAAGAGAGCATTTCGCTTGAGCCGATCGTGGTCAGGGCCGCCAAAGACGAAAGCCTGGCCTATAACTATACAGGAAGCGTGGAAGTGATCACCAGGGACCAGATTGATCATACCCCGGCCAGGGATATCGCCGGGCTTTTAAAGACAATTGCTGGCCTTCAGGTCTATACGCGCAGTGATGGCAGCTTTGTTGTTGATGGCAGAGGATTTAATAACGGGGCCGGCAACGGGTCAAGGGTCATCCTGCTTTTAAACGGCATGCCATTGAAAAACGGCGATAACGGGGCCATGGACTGGAGCCTTATCTCGCTGGAGGAAGTGGAAACAGTCGAGGTGATTCGCGGCGGGACAGGGACCCTGTACGGTGACGGGGCTATAGCCGGTGTGGTCAATATCATTACCAGTGACAGCCAGTATCCCTCCTCCTCAAGCTTGAAATTGAGCTATGGCAGTTTCAATACTTTTGGAGGATTGTTCTCATTGAATAAAAGACTTCAAAGCGGATTCTATAATCTCAAATTCAACTATGGCTCAACCAGCGGTTCAAGAAGAAAAAGTGAAAATGAGACAAAGAATGTTAAATTTACTGTCGCCCATTTTTTAAATGAAAAGACGGAAATAGAAGGGAATTTCCACTACGGCGAAGCCCACTATAATTTCCCCACGGCCATTACCTCAGAAGAGATAGAAAAATATACCTCCCGCTTTGAAGGGGCTTTCCCTTTCAAACAGAACTATAACATCTTCCTCTTTCATGGAGGTCTGTCTCATGATTATTCTCCTTCTGCCAAAGTGAATTTACGTTTGGGATACAAGGACAGAAAGTATGATTATGACACCGGTATAGGATACAATAACCATGTCCTCACTTTTGAACTGCAGGGCATGAAAAAGATAAAGATGGCCTGGCTGGAAAACAGACTGTTTGGCGGGCTGGAATTAAAGAAGGAGGAGATCTTTAATCCGGATGTGGATACGGAAGGTAAAGTGGCGGGTATTTATCTCAAGAACGATTTTGAGATAGGAAAACTGATCATCCTTGATGTGGGCTACCGGTTTGACCAAATGGAGAACGTCTATCAGGGCGCCTTATCCAGGCACAAGAAATTCCACAAGATGGACAGCTATCATACGGGTGTCCTGTTCAAGGTCTATCAGGGGAACAGTTTTTATTTTAATTATGCGCGTTGTTTCAGAATACCCTCACGGGACGAGATCGTTCAATATGAAGCTGACTGGATGACCTACAGGGTGACCAACATTTCTTTAAATATCCTGTCGCCGGAAAAGGCGGATAATTATGAACTGGGAGTGAGAACAAGGCCGGCGGATTTTATGAGACTGAACGCCGGGCTGTTTTATATGAAAGTCAAGGATGAGATCTTTGTAGAAAATTATATAAATAAGAACTTTGACCAGATCGTTCATCAGGGGATCGAATCCTCAGCCTGGATCAGACCAATGGATCTGGCCCAGATGGATCTTTCCTACACCTATCAGGACGTCTTTTTCTCCAAAGGTGTCTATAAGGATAATCAGGTCCCTTTATCCCCTGAAAATCTTTTCTCTGCTTCTTTCTCGTTTTTTCCGCATCAGGGATTTATTATCTCTCATATCTCACGGTGGAGGGACAAGGTCTATATCGTTGATGATCTGAGGAACGAATTTAGCCGGATCAAGTCATTCTGGGTGTCTGATGTGAAACTGATGTATAAAAATGAAAAAGGCAGAATAGAATTCAGCATCTATAACATTTATAATGAGGATTACTCAGAATGGGCCGGTATTAAAGGAGGAACAGATATCGGTTATTTTCCCTCTCCCCGTAGAAATTACGAACTCAGCGGCAGTTTATACTTCTAAAGGATCACGTTCGACGTTCGACGTTATTCAATTTAACGTCGAACGTCGAACTAAAATTCTTATTTTATAACGTCTTCTCTTATTTGTTCGGCTTTATCCTGCCTGTCTTCCGGTTTCCCTTTTTCTAACGCTTTGGCCAGCTCTTTGGATTCCTTATCCATATCTTTCAGCGTTTTCTGCGATGTTTTAAATTTATCACCGATGCTTTTGGCATTTTTAAAGCCTTTATCTTTATCATAGACCGTGTACTTGCCGCCACCCACTGACATCTCATGTAAAAAATCCATCATCATGGTCGTGTCGTCCGTGGACAGGCCGGTCTCTGTCACGAAATCCTTAACGATCACCTTTCCGTCAAATACAGCGAATACCGTGGTATCCTTGTTGGGCACATCCACCATGATGTCGGTTCCCCTGACTCCGGCAACGGACGTGGGAGTTTCAACATTATATTCGACTTCACTGCCCTTGAGCACTTTTCTGATCACAGAGAGGAGTTTTCCCAGGCCGGATACTTTGACCTTGGCATCCAGATCCTTTGTCTTCTCATTATAATCGATCTTTGTGATCGTGATCTCGGAATTGGGAAGGACCCGGGTTATGGTGCTGTTCTCATAAGCAATGGTGATCCATGATCTCTCCATGGTCTGGATCACATCGCCCTCTCTCAGGGCCATGCCGATCTTGGGTTCATACCAGCTGCTTTTCCCTTCCGGCTGGATCTTGATCCTGCCGGCAAACAGTTTCACCCAGGCGAAACTTTTTGTTTTGGCTTCCAGCGTGAATGAAATTGATAATACAGCCAGAAGAACGATTATCATTATCTTTGATATCTTCATTGTCATGCCTCCCTAATAAATGATTTTAGTAATGATATTTCAGTGATAAACGCGAGACTATATTGTTGAATGTATAGGTCTGGTTCACCGCCGCGTTCAAAGCCCAGTCTATGTCCACTTTGCTCAATGGCCTCATCCCGATACCTAAAGAGATCTGAAACTCGTTCGTAATATCCCGCTGATCAGACGTGGTTGAGGTGATCGTATTCTTTATCACGTTACCCTGATAATTTTCATCCGTGGCTTTTATCTCATTGTTGACGAAAATGATCTTGTGCGCCCCGAAACGCAATAAAAGCCAGGAGAGGGTCTGATGTTCAACCGATATACCGAAAGGAATGGTCAGAGATGTGGTCTCTGAACGTTCTGATATTTTATTAGCCGTGCCCAGATTGGAATTGATGGTGGATGTTTTCTCCCGTTTGGATGAATTCAGGCCCGTGGCATAGATGACCTTGAGCTCTTTGGTCGGTTTGGTATGTAAAGCCAGATCAACGATCAGGTCCGTCTGTTTATCCTCCAGGGTGAACCCGTCGTTCCTGTCAGCGGCATCCGTAAAAAGACCGTTGCCATCCAGGTCATGCCGTCTGGTCCCTTTGGAAGAGGTGTCAATCAGAGTAAGACTCACCGGGACGATAAGCGTGCCGATACCCAGATCCATAATAGGTCTTAACAGGAATCGTAATGTAGGGTTGTTATCACTCTGCCAGATATTTTCAGCTGTTCTATTATCTTTTCTGCCATTTTCTTTATACGAGTTCTCAAAGCTTAAAAGCCCCAGGTCAAAACTCACATCCAGTGTCCGGAAAGGGCCGAAGTTGAAAAATAAAAAGCCCAGTGTGATATGGTGGTCAGCCACGCTTCTGTTCTTTGAAACCTTTCCAAAATTCGAGATGGCCGTATTGGTGGGCGATTCGATGGATTCGAATTCCACGCTGTCTGAATTATCCGCATAGGTGAACTTGGCGCCGATCGCCATGGAGTCAAACTTGATCCCGGTAAAGAAATCAGCATGGTTGACGGGCGTTAGCACCGCACCGCCTGTAAGGCCGGGGTTATTATTTATCGCGGTGATATTGCCGGCATTCTGGTAGTTGTTGAGGAAAAGGTTCATGGTTTCCGAACCGGAACCGGTGACAGTATCAGGCCAGTTCATGAAATTAGGGGCGTATCCTTCATAGGGCCGTCCCAGAAAGACGCCGAATTTGATCCCGAACAGAACAAACGTGGCGCCGCCCCAGGCGTTACCGCTCCACAGCTCTCCATAGGCCGTGCCGTACTGCATGAGCTGTGACGGGTTGTTGAACGAATTGTAGTCATCTTCGAGAAGTATGGACGGCAAACCCATCCCCGCTGAAGAACCGTTGTTCACCGTGCCCGGTACATTGAAGACATTAATGTTTGTATGAATACCATTTTCAGAGTAACCTAAACAAACAGAGATGGTTAAAAACATAAAAAACATAAGGGTTATCAAAATTAATTTTACTTTCATGATCATCCCTCCAAAAAATTTATTAATAATGATACTTTAATGATAAGCGTGACACGATACTGTCAAAGCTGTAGGTGGCGTTCACAGCGGCCGTCAAAGCAAAATCCACATCCAGTTTATCCATGGGTCTCATTCCCAGGCCCAGGGTGATCTGGAGCTCATTGTTAATATTCCGGGAAGCATCCTTGGTGTCCGTCAAAGAATGGCTGAGAACATTGCCGGTGTACTGCTCGTCGGTCGCGTCAGTCTTGTTCTGAGCATAGATGATCTTGTGCGCTCCGAAACGCAATAACAACCAGGAGAGGGTCTGATGCTCCACCGAGACGCCCAGAGGAATGGTCAGGGCTGTTGTTTCGGATTCTTCCTTAATGGTGTTGGCGTTGCCGAGATTGGACATGATGGTGGATTTGATGTTCCGTTTGGTAAGGCTCATGCCGGTGGCATAGATGACCCTGAGCTCCTTGGTCGGTCTGGTATGAAGGGCCATGTCCACTCCCAGCTGTGTTGTTTTATCTTCCAGTTTGAAATCGTCATGGACATCGGGGATCAGTTTGTTGGTATAGATGCCATCGCCGTCCATGTCATGCCGGCGGGTCCCTGTTGACGACGTGTCGGCCAGAACGAGGTTGATGGGCACGATCAATGTGCCTATGCTCAGATCCATGATCGGCCTGACAAGAAATTGCAGGGTCGGAGAATTATCGCTTTTCATGATATTTTCCGCTGTCTTGTGATCTTTTCTGCTTCCTTCCTTATACGAGTTCTCAAAGGATAAAAGCCCCAGGTCAAAACTCACATCCAGTGTCCTGAACGG